>NZ_JBNCAB010000034.1:0-69387 GCF_049805555.1 Burkholderia sp. DN3021
CGTAGGGTGTCATCGGGCGTTGCTGCCGAGGTGGAGAACCAGGTAAAAACGGAAGTCGCGTCGGTTGTCGTCTCGCCACAGCTCGCCACCGTAAAGGCATCTGCTGCCGCGATCTCCAGCATGATGCCGCGCTATGTGGCCAACGGTGACGCCAACTACACGTCCGATAATCGGACAATGTTGCGTGCGCATATCGCCGAACGCTACCCAAGCATCGCCAATGAACAGGCCTCGGATTTCATCGACGAAGTGATCCAGCTTCGGCACCGGAGAGGCAGCGACTTTACCCAGTCGGCACTGGAGGAAATCAAGAGGCTGGTGTCCGTAGGTAACGCCAGCGAGACGATCGCCGCATTGAAGCAATACGGCATTGGAGACAAATTGGCCACCCGAGTCCAGGATCTGAGCAGTGCGCTCGAAGACGACGCAAACAATGACTTGTTGCTTGATCTGAAACAAGCGCTCGACGAATATTTCGCTACGCGGCCGAAGCCCGTGCACGGCACGCCACAAGCAGTCCGCGACGCCTATGAAGCCGCGCTCGGTAGACTTGATCGGGGGGAGCAGCGCTCGCCGTTGATCAAGCACTGGATGTGAAGACGCCGTGTAAGTGTGCGATTGGAACCGTAGCGATAGGAGTTGACGGAAGGAGATTGGCAATTCAGTGAACCGGCGCGGTGCGAGCGGTGGCAGGTAGCATCGGCACGACGTTCTTTGGCAGCAGTTCGTCGATGTGGTTAATCGGGTGATCGGCGATATGGTCGATGACGTGAGGCAGGTAGACTTCGGAATCGATCTCGTTCAGGCGCGCCGAACCGATGAGACTGTACGTGGGGTACTACATGGCGACCGCGCGATCGCCCCCGAATCGGCGCCAGCGAACAGGTAATTGCGTCTGCTGATTGCCACGCCACGCAAAGCTCGCTCGGCTGGCAGGTTATCGATCTCGGCTCGACCGTCGCTGCAGTAGTAGGCGAGCGCGGCCCGGCAGTTCAGCGCGTACTGAATCGCTCTTTGCTGGTGTCGGATTTCCCCGACGGCGTCAGAAGCGTGGATTCGAACCACCGCTTCATGTTGTCGATCAGTGGAACCGTACGAGCTCGTCTTATTCGTCGACGCTCTTCGGGGTGCCGCGGATCTGCGCCCCGATCTGGTACAGCGCGCCGGCGCGATCTCCGCACTGCGCACGGAGATCGATCTCGCGTCGCAACGCGGCAACTAGTCAACGGGCTGAAATAACGCCGACCTCCCGCGGAGCCCGGCGCGCTAGGGGACGATCCGCCTTAGCGTACGATTTTTCCCGAATTCTGAAGCTACCCCTATGAGCGCCGTGCTGTGCCGGCAACCATGGGGGCCGGCGTGACGCTTTGGCCCAATGCCAGCTTTGTGCTGGAAGCACTGGGACTGCTGCAAGACTTAGACCGTTGGTGATCGGTCAGGATAGCGGGCAGCCGGGCGCGCCCTCGCGCGCGTTGAGCCAGCGCCCGGCAAGCCGGGTGCTGGTGATTTACGCGCCGTTAGCGGTGCGGCGGCCTTTGGCCGCCGTAGCGCTTACGGCCTGCCGGTGGGTGGCGTATGTGGCGCGAGGGTGTTGTCTCAGCAAGCGGGCGAAGCCCGCGTGAAGCCGCGGCATAGCCGCGGGTGGATTTGGAGGGGTAGGTCAGATCTGTGATCTGATTAAGAGCCGACATTTAAATGCGATCGGACCCGACATTTAAATACCTTTATCCACAGCGCTACGAGCAACGATCGCAAAACCGAGTGGTCGCCGTCATATTTTTGCCGATACTGCCGCGCTGACGCCCATAGAAAGCCGCAAAATCGGCCATCCAGCCGTGTGGGTACCTCGCTTGCGCGATGGTGGAAGGTCAGGTCGTGGAGCCGGCTGGATCGCGCCGGCTAGGCGGAACCAGGTGGGGCAAGCTGCCGCCGGGCGGCAGCGTAGAGAGTGTCCCGATCCCAGTCGGGATGGGCGTGCAGCAGTTCGCCGACGCGAAGCTTGATCGCGCGCTCGAGATCGGCCGCATCACGCTGTGCGGCATCGACTGCCGCAGCTTTGCGTCGAGCGCGGGCCTCAATGCCGCCAGCTGCTCGATGAGCTGCGCACCCAGCGTGGAACCCCGATGTGTTCGTTTGTGCTGCTGGTTCGCGCCACGCTGCGCACGCAGATGCGCGCGCGTGCGCTCGTGCCGCAACCATTTACCGAGCCCGAAGGCCTCGAACAGCGTCGACGTCAGATACTTGATCGACGCGACGCCCTTGTAACGCACGCCGCGCTCGGTTTGTTCGAGTTCGCACTGACGTCGCACCTTCACCAGCCGTGCCTTCTGCAGGTCGCGGAGCGCGCGCTCGGCTCGGCGCTCCGACAGCCCGGCCTGAGAAGCCAGATAGGGCAGTGTGAAGTCGATCCAGCCGGCCTCGCCAGGCACGCCGATACGCATCGTGCGCAGGTCGCAGTACTTGATCATCGCGCGGGCGAGCTGGACGCACGCGAGGCGGCGCTCGCTGCGTTGCTGGCGCCGGCTGCCGTTCGCGGCGCTCAACTGCGCGAGCCACTGCGACGGCTTGTCGAGGTAGCGGGACAGCCGGGCTTTGAGCTCGCGCAGAATCCGCGGTGCGTTCGCCGGCGCCGGCGATGGAATATCGTCCGGCCATACGCGCTCTGGCCGCGGCACCCTGGTTGTGCCGACGCCATGCATGTCGATCGCCGCGGCCGCTGCCGCGAACGGATCGGGCGCGCCCATGCTGGCCGAGTTGCAGCGGCCTGCCAGGAACGGATCGATGGAAGGAAAGCTCACGCGCGAACCTAGCGGCGGCCGCGCTCCTTGCCGATAGACGTCGGCTGATCGATTGTTCGTGAGCGCGCTGGTCCGTGCCTGCGGCGACGGCCATCTCGGAGCGTTGCTGGCGCGGCGAGCTCCTCATTTCGGGAGTGTTTCCCGTCCTCGGTGATTCGATTCATCTGGCGCTCAATTTATGATGGTTGTGGTCACACAGATGTCGCTTGACAGCGAAAAGAGCTTCGATAGAATCGGCTTCGTTGTGGGTGTCGCCGACTTTGGCTCTTTTCTCCGTCGCGCATCATCTTGAAAAGCCCCCGTCCGGCAACGGGGGTTTTTCTTTTGCGCGGGCGATTTTCTTCAGGCAACGTCGCGTCGATCGTGCGAGCTGTGCCGGCTGTTCGGCCAGTAATGCACGGTGAGACGCGGGCCCCGTGTGACGCGGAATCCCGCCGGCACTTCCTGGCCCGACAGGTGCAGCGTGAGCTCACCGCGCGGTGCGATGCGCGCGGCGAGACGAAGCTCCTCGTGCCACGCTTCGTCGTAGTGATTTCTCGATCGGGTGCCCCCTCCGAAAGCACGCCAAGTGACCAGAACCAGACCGCTGAAGCCGATCGCGGTCCACACAACGGCGTCTATCGCTGCACGAAAGTCCGTTTCATTTGCGGTGAGGATCTGGTGCACGAGATGCGCAAAGCCGCCCGGATTGGCAGCCCATGACAGACCCGCGAATGCGAAGATCGCGAACGGCACGCAAAGCGCGACGTACACAAGCTGACGCAACACGGCTCCGGCATAGCTGAGAGTCGACGCGATTTTCAGATCCCAGCGCCGTTCCTCATCGAGTTCGCGCTCGATGCGGCGGACGACGTGCTCGCGCACCTCGGCCGCCGGCACATCGTTCAACCGCAACTCCCAAACGGTGGCCTCGGTAATCGTCACGACGGGTTTGCCGTCGATCTGGCGTTGCCGCCATCGCTGCGTGACATCGACGAACCAGGTGGCCAGCGGAATCGCTAGCAGCGACGCCGCGACGATCGGCCAGGCGCGGTGACCAGCACCAACGGTGACAAGGAACGCTGCGACAGCAACGCAGGCAGCAACGCAGGCAGCAACGAGCGCAGTGCGTTTGTTGGGTCGTTTCATCAGAGTCTCCAGGTAAATGAGAAGGTCGGCGGAGGCATTACCAGACGTAGGCGGCGCCGGCACCGGCGGCCACCGTGCCGCGCGTGTTGGTCGAGCCGGACGCCTTCAGGATCCAGCGGCCGGCGTACGTTGACATACCGACCGCGACAGGTATGTGCGCTCATCGGATGGCCGGTCGTTGTGAGGTTTTTATTGCGTCTACGGGGTACAGGATCAGTTGCTCGGGGCGATCACTTCTTCATTTCCCGAGAGCGTTTTTCGCGCCGTTGCAAGGACGTCGCTATCGCGAGGTCTGGCGGTCGCTGAGGCGTTCGCGGCAGTCGGTACCGGCTGGCACGCGAGGCTGTTTGCGTTTTGTGGGCTCTCACAGAAGCGCTGCACGGCTTGATTCAGTTCCGCCTGAAACTCGGGCGTACGCGCAACTGCCGGGATCTCGTTGTCGCGATACTGCGCACCTCGTTGTGCCTCAACTGCTTGCAACGCCTGATAGGCGAACGGCGCGATCGCCTTCAGCTTGTTACGAACGGTGTCGAGAGACGTCGGAGCTGCAGCGAGCGTTTCGGGCTGACGAACGCGCGAGAGGCCGGTCATAACCGGCACACCCATCAGTGGTGCCGGGCGCGCGTCCGCTGCGATGGCGCGCGCGTCGACCGATGTCAGCAACGACATCACCATGAGAAGGGCCAAGGTAGTAAGACGGCTCATGAATTTCTCCAATCGGTTTGCGTTGATAGCGGCACGTGTCAGCGCACTCGATGCTGCTGCGAGCCGGTAATTCCTGGCGGCAGGTTGCCTTCCCTGATGAAGCCAGTGCCCTTGCCGCCTGCGATCTTCAGGTGTTCGACTTCGACTTTCGCGCTGTTGATCACCACCTGGGCGACTTCGGCAATCGCCTGCGCCCGCTCAATTTCCATCGGCTTCTCCTTGTCGCGCAGCGCCGAGAGCGTCTCGAACAGATGCGCACGCAGATCCTCGATTGTGTTCATGCTTTTCTCCGGTTGATGGTTCGTACGACGGCCGCCTTCAGGCGGATTACGCCCTTCAGCTCCGCGGGCAGGTTGTGAATTGAATTGCGGCGCATCAGCTCGGTGCGTGCAATGCACTCGAGGTTCTCGATCGCGATGTGCGACTTGTCGCCGTCCCTGAAACACACAGCGTGGTCCACCGGCACCGGGCCGCGTTCGGCTTCCCACAAGAGAATGTGAACAGCGACCCAATCGCGTGGCGGATAACCGGTGTCGGTCATCTTGCGCTGCAGATAACCCTCCTTCGAATAGCGCTCACTGCCGATCGGCATCCAGTTCGCCGGTCGGTGCCCCTTCTTGAACCGCGTGGCTTCTCCCCCCGTTTGGATGCCCTTCATGCCCTTGTTCCAGGGCACGTGGCCCTTAGGAAAACGACATGCAGCGCCTCTCGAGCCGTCGAGGCGACCGGAGTCGGCATCCGCATAGAATTCTGGGGACTTGCGAATCCCCAACGCCGCCGCTTTGCTGTGCACCATGTGAACCGGGCAGCCGAGCACGCGCGCAATGAGGTCTGCCTTGACGTGCGGGTACCGCTCGCGCAGATACTCAATTTCTGGCGGCAACCATTTCTTGTCCGGCGACATCGTGGATCCAGCCTTACGTTTGGTCATGGTTTCCCTCACCGTCACAGGCGCCCCATGTTCACTTCGCGAACGCCACGTGCGATGCGCAGCTCGAGCGTTTGGCGGGTCAGCACTTCGCGCATGAATTCGACGTTGCGGACACCCGGCACAACCCACACCGGTCGATACGCGTCGCTCGTTTCGAGTATCAAGGTGCCGAACCCGAGCGGACGCTGCCACCACGCCGTCACGGCATCGACATTCACGAGGCGGTAGAGCTCGACACTCGCGGTCCGGCGAGTGGCGATGCCGGTTTTGACCGTGACCCGAGCGGCATCGATGACGACGCACATCGCCGCGGTATCGAGGGCCGCGCTCGTGGCGATCGCGATCGGGATAAGCGTCAAGCTGAAGCCGAACGGCCAAAGCGGCGTGTATGGCGACAGCAGCACAGACGCGACGCTGATCAAACCGACCGTCGCGGCAGCAGTCACGAATTGCGGCAAGTTGATCAACCAGCAGGGAGACGCGTCGTACCAGGTCGGCAGATCATGCATCGGCGGCAACGCTCCACCCGATGGCCCGACCCTGGTCGTCACCGACCGTGCTCGCTCGCGTGAGATCGGTGCGGTCATGATCGGTCATACCCTCGTTCCGGCTGCGGCGCTTCCGCGCTGATCGGAAACCGCCATGTGACGTTCCGAAGGATGGCGCTCGCCGCTTTCGCGGGCGTCAGCTTCGCCTCGGCCACGTACCAGTCGTACGTGCCGAATGCGAACGGATTGAACATTAGATTCATGCCTTGTGCTCCCCATGCTCGCGTTCGTGGTGCGGCTCGCAGTCAAACGGCAGTTGACTGTCGCGCTGAGACTCGCGCGCGGCCTGCGCTGCGACGAACTTCCGCCAGTTCGTCGCGGGTTCTGGCAGGGCTGGCATCGTGCCCTCCAGCGGCTTCCAGATCCACGCATCGAGGTCGCTGTCCACAAGCAGTGCGTCGAACGCCATCTGATACGCTTCATCAGCGCTCGGCGGCACGACATAGAGCGCCGTGGCACGTTCGACGTCGGTGAGCACCGCGCTCGCGAGCGGCCGGCTCGACGGCAGGTTGTAGCGCAGGCATTTCGCGTACCGCCGGCGCGCGAGCGCCTGCAGCAGCGTGTGCTCGCTGCTGTCGTCGAAAGGGATCCACTGATCCGTGGTCAGCATCAGCGAGCACTCCTGGACGGTTGCGATGCCGGTGCGCGACAGGCTGGCCGTTGCGATCAACATCAGGTGCGTGCCCTCGAGCGCGTTCCAGAGCTCGAGTTCGGCCTCGAAGCGATTCTTGAGCCGCTTGTGGGTTGCTTCCTCGAGCATCAGCCCATGATCGGGCAGGTGTTTCAGCACCAGCTTGAAGCCGAATCGGGCCGACGCGATTTCCTTCAGTTCGCCGATCGCCAAAATGAAGTGCGGCTCACCTGATTCCGAGACCGAGATGTGCGTCAGGTGTTCGGTTCGGCGCTGCTGGATCTGGTCCTTCTGGTCGAGCACGAAGGACTCCGGGATGTACAGCATGTCCGTGAGGTTCATTCGCTTCGCCTGCTTGTCGGCCGCCGCCTGCAGCAGATACTTGCGCACCACGTACCAGCTGCGTTTGCCCGCCATCGCCGGCGACCAGCGATTCAACCCGGCCTGCTCCCACAGATAGTGCAGGGTGCCGCGCAGCGTCAGCTTCTTGCTGTCGGCCTTGATGCTGTCCGCCTCTTTCCCGGACGGCTCGGGCATCTTCCGCGCAGCGCCTTTGGACAGCGCGAACCCGAACTTCAGCGTGACCTGCCCGGACTCGAGATCCTCGACGATCGCGCTGCCCTCGACGTCGCCGAGTCCCGACAACTCGGGCGGGTAGTCGTACGAGTCGCAGCCGAGCTTGTGCTGGCCGGCGGTGCCGGGCATGCGCTTGATCAGGAACCGGCCGTCGAATCGGGCGATGTACATCGGGACGCCCGGCTCCGGATCGCGGCAACGGCACAGCGGCCTGATCTTCTGCTCGTATGCCTGCGCGAGCTGCGAGTACAGGTCGCGAGTGTCCCCATCGTAGGTCTCGCCGAACAATTCGTAGCGGGCGCTCATCAGCGGCTCCTTTCCATCCCGGTATCCCGGTCGCGCGCGAAATCGGTCATTTCCTGCGCCTGCTGCTGCGTCATGACGCGGGTTGCGCCGTGCTGCTCGTGGGCGAATCCGAGCTTCTCGCCGGGCTCGATGTCGCGCTCGAGCTGCGCGCGGGTATAGACGATTGCGACGTTGTCGCTGCCTGCGACGTGGACCAGCGCGTGTTGCGACGAGCGAGCGAGGACTTCGCCCTGCACAATGCGATCCGGCTCCGGTTCGCGAACGACCAGGTTCCGCTCCCGAGCGGCCGCGTTGATCACCCGGCGCGAATCTTCCGGCCCGACGTCGCCCTTCGGCACCTCGCCACGATGGAGCTGCACGGACAGTTTCGCGACTGCGGCCGAATACTGGCGATCGCGCTCGGCGTCGGGTGTCTCGGGCGAAAATCCCTTGCGCAGGTCGGCCAGCTGCTTGTATGCCGCGTCGAGCTCGGGGTGGCGTGCGAGCGTCTGTGCGCTTGGCCCGTCGTCGAAGGCTTTGGCACGGGCAAATGCGGGGGATTTCTCGAACTCGGCAAGATCCTTGCGGGCGGCGTCAAGGCGGGCGGTCCAGTCTGCTCGATCTTGCGGACCACGACCGGGGGAGACCGAATTACGGACACCGGTCTGTGCTTCGACCGTGGCGAGCGCTTCAACAAACTCGGCTCGCTCATCGTGGGTTCGACCACGCTCGCGGACAGCAACGAGCGTCTTGGCGGCTTCGGGCGGTGACTTCCACTGCCCACCCTCGAGCGTGTTCTGATAGACCTCTCGACGCGCAGTGTCATAGATCGTGATCCGGTCGACCAGCTTATCCGCCTCGAGGCGCTCGAGCGATTTGGGGATGCCAACATAGGCCTGATCATGCTGTGCTTGATTGACAACGCGACCCGCCTGGACTTCGTTGTCGAGCGCCTCGTAGCGCAAACGTGCGTGCGCGTACGAGACGTCGCCGGGCACCGCCATCACGCGGGCGTCGACGGTGTAGCCGGCGTCCTTCAGTTGGCGTGCAACCCGAGCAACGTCTTCGGGATCACGCATCGTGCCGTCGACGATCAGGTTTCGTCGCTCGAAGATCGCGCGTTCGTGCAGCTGATTCGCCCACTGGGCGGCGGTCGGATGGGTCAGGTCGGCGGCATGCTCGGGTTCCGAGGCCGCCAAGCGCCGATAGTCGGGGTTGTACTCGCGCATGCGGTCAGCATCGATCACAACGGCACCGCCTCGCGTTGCGAGTTCCTGCAGCGCAATACCAGACAGGCCAGTCTTACCGGAGCCGGGTTGGCCGCCGAGCACGATCGCTGTCGGGGCGTCCTGGTGCGCGGTACGTGAGATGTCGGCCACCTCAACGGCGCGGTAGAGACGATGGAGGTCGTTGTCCGAAATCAGCACCTTGTCCCGGTCGGCGCGAGAAATCCCGCCCGGGTCTGTCACAACAAGCCGCCCCTCCAGTCGGCCCGCGTTGTCAGGTGCAGCATCACCCCACTCGTAACCGCGGCTCTTGAGCTGACCTTGCAGCTGTTGCACATCCGCAAGGGTAATCCCATGGGTTTCGACTCTTGGGAGCACTTCGTATCTGAGGTAGCCGACAGATCCGGACCGTTCTGCCTGCAGTACCTCCGGTATATTCGGTCGGGGCGGCGGCTCGCCGACCCCGACGCGAACAACTTTGCCGCTCGTCTGGAGCACGACCGACGATGCTCCAGCGGACAGCGGCTGCAGGTCTTTCATTCCCAGCGCAGCTAGCTCGTGGTCCAGATCATGAATACTTCGTGAATTGAGAACTTCGCGTGCAACCGGGTCTGGCACGGCTCCCCAGCGTGTCTCGCGCGTCGATGCAGTCAGAGCCTCGATCAACCCGGAAGACGACCCGCCTCGCCCCGTGGTCCCGGAAAGCGTGCTTCCTTTGTCAAATTCGCGTGGCATGGCCGGCTCCTCACAGGAACTGCTCGCCGCGGGCGAGCGGGCCGTACTGCGCGATGACGGCGTCGATCTTGTCCGTGTCGTACGGATCGATGCCGGTGCGTACTTCCTCCAGCTCACGTTGCTGCGCCTGCAGGTGGGTGACGGCCACCATATCCGGCGGTGTTTGGCGCAGCGCATCGCCGATTTGCTCCGCGCACTTGCTGATTACGGCGCCGACGACACCGAGGGCTACTTCGTAGCGGATGATGCTGTGGTTAAAGAGGGCGTTCTTCTGCACGGTCGGTCTCCAGGTTTAGCGAAGTTCACAACCGCGGCAGATCAGAGCCGGCGCGGTCGATTGGTACGGCGTCAGGGGCGTTCCGGCGAACTGCCGTTGCAGGTCGCCGATCGGCGCGTTGGTGCATCCCGTTACAAACAGAGACGCACATGCGGCGATGCAACAGACCGACCGGACAGAAGCAAGGAGGGTGAGGAAAGGACGCATGGCTGGCTGTTTCCTTACATGTGAAGGCTGTAGCCGGTCGAGTCGGCCGGCTTGAGCGGATAAGGGTTGTTCCAATCCCGGGGCTTGGAAGAGGGCGAAGAACGGGACGCGCTTGCGGCAACCGGGGCAGCTACGTTCGATGACGCTTTAGACGCGCCGGACGCCGGCACCGCTGCCACCGCGCGGACGTCACGGGGAGCAATAAGCTCGGCCAGGCGCTGGCGAGCGATCGGGATGTCCTGGCAGCCAGCCAACGTGACGGCCAGAGCGCTGATTGCGGGAATCACTGTGGCGCGCAGACTCAACCGACCACGGGGAGCATGAAACGCGGTAAACTTGCAAAGAATCATGGTGTTATCTCCTGTGGCTTCCTCAACATACCGGCACGTGTGGCACGCATCCAGCACAAGAGCGTGACGGTCGGAAAGGATTCGAGATGAGAGCCTTCTTCGATGTGCTGTGGCATCCGCTGCGGCATCCGCTGCGGCATCTGCTTCGGTTTGCCTGGTTTCGGCGATTTGCGCCTGTGTGGCTCGTCGCGGCACTGCTGCTGTGGGCCGGTGCGGTGGAAGTGCTGAGCCGCGCGGGCATGACGGGCACGTCCGCCGTGATGAACGACCTGATCGTGGTGCGGTTCATCATCGTGGTGATCGAAACGCTTGTCGGCACCACGTTCCGCAGATCCCGAACCGCTGCGTTCGATGCCGCAACGGACGAACCCACGCTCGCGCCCAAACCATCGAGCGTTCCGATGTACGTGACCTCGCACGGCGTAACTCCTATGCCGGCCGGTGACGAATGGACGACGGCGACCAAGCTCATTTCTTGATCCTCGGCGGCACGTCCTTCGTGTCGTAGTCGTCGTATTCCTTCAGTCCGAGCGCACGGCGCGGCCCATTCCATGACCGGCGGACGGTATCGGCAAGATCCCGATCCTCGTTCGCCGCATTGACCTCCGTTTGTGTCACTCGGCCCTCTCCAAGGGCGCGGTCCGGGCTTGCGTGCTTCTTCACGTCTTCATCAAAGCCTTTCGCGCGCTGACTCACGTTGCGGCCTTGGTCGAGCGCGTGCTGCGCTGCCGAGATCTCGCTCGGCGCCGTCATGTTGGGTTTGACCGGATCCGTGGAAGAGAAGCCGGTTGCCTTGACCCGGTTATCAAAGTCACCGGCCCCCGATGCGCCCTGACCAGCCCCTCCATGTCCTCGCGACGACGGCGCGCCGCTACGGTGCGACCCGAAGTCGTGGCTCAGCTTCGGCGCGATCGCGTCATCGTTCGCTCCAGGCGCGTGCGGGCCACGCATGTTCTGCGCCATTGCCTTCCAGTCCAGGTACTCGGCGGCCATCCCGATCAGTTTGTCCTCGGACATCTGCCACATACGAGTCGCCGACAAATTATTGCGACGCCCGACCTTCGCCATGAAATCCGGATCTTCTGCAAGGTTGTGTTCGATCGCGAAACGCATGGAATTTCCATCCGTCGACGAAGAACGCGAGCCAGTCTCGTTGTGTACCCCGTGCTCGCGCTGAAACGCGCTTTCGGAGAAGCTGGACCGAGTGGCGGTCGAGTCGTGGCGATCCGACTGCGACGATTGCGAACCAGTTGCGTTTCGTGCACTGGTGGACCCCGTCTGGCTGACTTCGCTGCCGGTCGTTACCGAGTCACCGGTGCGATGGTCCTCTTGGGACGACCAGTCGCGATCGTGCCCGGCCGTGTAGTTGCGGATGCCGGTTACTTGCGCCCCGAGGCTTAGCGACGCACCGCCCCCACGTCTCACCGAAGGTGCACCGTCCCCTCCAGCCTGGCTACCGCGCATGTTCTGCATCGCAGAATCGATCTGATCGGGCGTGGCACCGCCCTGTCGCATCGCATTCGCCACCCGACGCGCATCGCGGTCGCCAGCGGCCGCACCAGGTGCGCGCTGCGTGCCGCCGCCCTGTGAGGCGTCGACTCCAAGATGCCCACTCCCGCCGGCGTGCAGCTGGATGCTGTCTGTCGCTCCGATCCCTGTACCAAACCGCGTACCAATATGGTTGGTTTGTCCCACGCTCTCGTCGTGCATCGACCGACCGCTGGTACCGCCCGACGTCGTCGTCGCACTTTCCGATGCGATGCTCTGGGTATCACCCCGCTCGGTGGCGCGCCCAAAACTCTCGCTGCTACCGACAGAGCTGCCCGAGCGCGTCGAGCTGCTCCATCCTGACGTCGCGGTGGAGCCGCTGAATCTGTCGAAGCTGTGGCCGGAATTCTGCGCGTCCTCGAGCTGCATCGAAGTCAGCAGGTGGTTGCCGAGCTTCTGGTACGCTGCGCGGCCATTGCTGGATACAGCCATCATCGAGCCGTCCGACAGCTGCACGGTCTTCATGCCAGAGTTCATCAGCATGTTGCCGTCGAACTTCTGCATCGTCGTGGTATTGACCGACGCGGTATCGAGGCCAGCCTGGCCCATGCTGTAGTTGCCCGACGCAATTGCGGCGCCGGCGCGGCTACCCGCCGTCGAAAATCCAGTCAGGGCGCGGTCAGCGAGACCGAAGATCGCCCCGTCACCCATCTTGACGATCGCCCCCGCGATGAACGGCACCAGGACGACCATGTAGCCGATCATTGCCTGCTCGTCAACGAGCGTCGAATCGAACGCCGTGGACAGCTGAAACGGTACCCCTGACGAGAGGTGGAGTGCGGTGAGCTTGTAGTGCAGCCACATCAAAGAAAGGTGGTTGATGATCGCGAACAGCAATGGCCACAGCCCAATCCACAGCAGGATCATGAAGTAGCCACCGAGCACGAATTTCGCCTTCTCTTGCGGCACCAGGATGATCAGCAAGACCATGAGCGGGAACAGCCCGTAGGTGATCGCCTCGATCCAGTTCCGCATGTGCGGGATCGTCTCCTGGCCGAGCAGGCTCAGCGCGCTGTTCGAACCGTTCGCTTGACGAGCCGCCTCTGCTTCCGCGATCAGGGCGTTCGTATCCGCGATGGCAGCGGGGTCGTCGTGCGCCCGCGCAATGCCGGGGCCGGCGTCGCGCCAGATGTTGTTGAACATCGCCTGCTTCATTGCGTCGGATGACGATTGCGAAGCGTCTAGCAGCCACGAATACGACGTCGCGACCGTCGACATAAACATCTGCTGTGCAATGCTGTCCGAACTCGCCTGCGGAAATGCCTTGCGTCCGTAGAACGCCTGCGCGTCTGCGACAGCCGCGTCGACACGAGGTTTCAGAATCAGCGCAACGTTTTGGCAGGTATCCGTGACAGGCTGGGGGCTTAGCACGTTGTACGTGACGAAGCGTGCCGGGCTCGTGTTGCTGAAAATCGTGTTCCACGTATCGGTCGCCCCGACGATCTGGTTGGGAGCGATCGCCCCATCGAGGATGTCGTACTTCGTACATTCCTTGAAGAACTGCATCAGGTCAGCACGCAGCGCGGGATCGCGGACAACGGCAGAGTTGACCTGCCGTAAAATCCGGTGCCCGAAACCGACGTCGCCCTTCGCCAACCCGAGATCGTCCGGAACGTTGAAAGCGGTTTCGTATGCGCGAGTCAGGAACCCGAACGAGAGCGTGCTGGCCTGAGCGATCGCGGCCAGCGCGACAGGCACATGGTCGACCTGACGTGGTGGCTGGAGGTCCGTTCGATCGGACAGCATGACGCGCGCAATCGGCATGTTCAGGATTGTCACGAACGCGAACGCCTGGATAAACCACATCGCCATGTCACCGTGACGCCCCATGTACGCAAACATCGCAATCAGGAGGGCGATGATGAAGACGAACTTGACCAGCCCAGACCAACCTCCGCTCGTCATCACCGACGCAATGGCGTTGAGCACGTAGTAAAGGGTCTCGACGTTCCAGTAGGTCTGGATTTCCATGTTCATGGGCGATCCTTTAGTTCAGGCTCTTGCCGAACGCCAGCGACGAACGCAATGTTTCGGACAGGTTCGAATCGACCGCACGCTGCATCGCCTGCAGCTCAGTCGTGAGCGAATGCGTGCTGACGGTCCGGGTGTACGCCTGCATCAGCGCTTCGTGCGCCGTGTTGCGAATACGCTCGAGTTGAGGCTTCAGGTCATTCAAGGCCTGCGTTTGCGATGCGTCAGCAAGTGCTGCGTACTTGCCGATAGCCTCCTGCAGATCCTTCGTGCACCGCCGGATGTAGGTTTCAGCGTACTTCGCGGCGATCAGATCGATATAGACCCCCATCGTGCTGTCCGCAATTTCGGTGTTGTTGTAGCGCGTACCGGCCGCGAGCATCGCGTAGATGGGAAGGTCCGTCGTGTTCAGGAAGGCGACCACCTGGCTCACGTCGCTATGAGGCGAGCGTGCCGCGATGTGGTCAACGATGTCGTTCATCTTGGCGAGAACCATCGAACGGAAACTGCGAGTCGACAGATTGTCGCTGTACGGGTTCAAGCAGCCATCGGCGGCCGTGGTGTCGCACCGCCAGATTGGTAAGTTGATCGTGTCGCCGTCGACGCCATTACCGATCAGTGTCGCGACATCAATGTCGGTCGGCATCAGCGGCTTGGGGGCTTGAGCGTTGCTGTCAGTCGGGAAGATCATGCTGCCGACCAGCGACATCAGTACCATGCGTTCCTCGTCGGTCATCCCGTCGACCTTCTTGAGCGCCTTCCATACGACGTTGCCAGTCGGCAAAACATCCTTCGCCGCAGGGTTGTCCTGCTTGACCTGGTTGATAACGTTGTCGGCTTTGTTCTCGTCGTTCATCACGTTGGTCCACGCGTCCGTGATGTTCTCGAAAATGTTCGAATCCACCCCGAAATTCTTCGCGGCGTCTTGCCGGCCGCGCGTCCACGAGTCGGGGACTGCCGCGTTCACCAGTCCCTTCGCCGTCTCGCACGAATCCATGTTCAGCCGGTTGATCTGCTGCGCGGTGGCCGCCAGTGCCTGCATGACGTTGTCGCAGGTAGGACACAGGTTTTGAATCGCAAGCTTGAAACCGTAACCGAGCGCATTGGAGCCGATGTTCCGCAGCATTGCGACGAACTGCTCCTTGTTGATGAACGAAAAGCCGCCCATAAACAGGTCGATCCCGCCGCACCCGGCATTCCATGACGGAGGGGTCAGGGAGCTCAGCTGGTACGTACGCTTGGGCATACGCATAAACAGCGAACCGCCCGAGTACATGTTGAGCGTCTGGCCCTGCAGCGCAGCCGGACTGGTATAGTTCCCTTGGGCGTTCACGGTGTCGAACAGCTGCTGCATCGACATTGCGGCCGCCGGCTGTGTATACGCGAGGCAAGCGATCGATGCGCCCGCCAACAGCACCTGCAGGCCGCGCAGAGTCCGCCGAACCAGGGGAAAAGCGAGAAGCTTAGGCATGTTGGCCTCCGTCATGCGAGACGATTCGAGATTGCGGGACCGGCCGGCCAGACTGGCGCTCGGCCGGCCCGGTTGTCGAACGTTCGCCTGGAAAGGCGTGGTGAATCGCGCCGTCGAGCGTGCGGCCCGCCAGTTTTTTACCGATGCTGATGACGCGCTCGTCACCCGGGCGAAACGCCCGTTCGTCCTTCCCGTCGTGGAACGCACCGTCGAGAGAAACCCAGCCGTCGGCGCGGGCGGCATCGAGCTGCTCGTTGGTTGCATCCGAGCCCGGCCGCCATTGGCCCCATTGTTTGAACAAGAACGGTACGTCGGCTCCGGCGCACTGGTCTCGCAACGCGCGAATCCACATCGGATGTGTCGGCCGTGCGCGCGGGCCACTCTCACCACCGACAAACACCGCGTCGACAGTGGCAGGCATGTCGAAGTGGTTCGTAAAGCCGCCCTTCGGGGCCCCGAGGGCGGCCGAGCGTGCGCCCGCCATATAAGGCGCCTGATTCCAGTAGCCGCCGCGCAACACGTCGACACGGTGGCCATCGGTATTCGGCCAGGCAACCGATTCGAGATCGATCAGGCCGAGCTGCGGCTCGATCGAAAGAAAATGCACTCGCGCCGGCACGACGAGCAACTTCCATATGTCTCGGTCGGCCTCAGGTTGGTTGACGATCGTCGCGCCGACCCAGACGTTCCCCCACGGCATTTCATCCCAGGTATTGAGCCCATGTGACAACTCGTCGACGACGTCGTTGAGCATCATGCGTGCGTTGCCGATCCTCTTCGTAAGCAACAACCAGTCGAGATTCGGTGTGCAAGCGATCAGCTCGAAGAGGTCACGGCGCCATGCAGGATCCACGGCGTTGTCAAAAACGTCCGCGAGCGATGCACAGAACACTCGTTGGCGTCTGCCGTGCTTAGCGAAAAATTCAGCGTGCCGAGCGTTCCAGCGCTTCGGATTGTTCCAGGTGGACTCGGCCGTGCGATGGCGCGGGTTGCCCGCGCCCCAAACAACGCGGAGTGCCGTGCTGGCGCGCTCACGTTCGGCGTAGCAGTGGTCGCAGCCGGGCGAGACCTTCGTGCAACCAATCCATGAATTGAACGTGTGGTCACACCAGGCGATATTGCTGTTTTCGCTCACGAAATGCTCTCCTGGTTCGCAAAAGGAATAGCCCGTGAGGCCTGCGCCGACACTCGTTCGAAGTAGAAGACGATCGGCGCCGCGGTCTCTACGACCAACCCGAAGCGACGCGCGTGCCGATAGGTCGGGTAGTTCTTGTTGAGCACGTCGAGCGTGCGGCTAAGCTTCTCGCGCCATGCCTCGAGATCCATTGCATGCTTGTCGATGTTGCAGGGCGCACAGGAAGGCATGAAGTTTTCGACGACATCGAACTCGGGCCGGGTCGGCGGTCCCGACCTCCAGCGGCAACCGCGGTCCGTCTCCACGAGCTTTAAGTCGCGTCGCACCGGTTCAAAATGGTCTGCGTGCCAGCGCTCGGACAACGACAGACCGCAATATGCGCACCGCCCGTCGTACTTGCCGCGCAATTGCTCGCGCTGCGCTTTGGTGAGGCGGCTCATCCCGTCACCTTCACAGTCGGCTCGCCGTGGTGCCAGAGGAATGCGCAATAGGCGGCAACGTCGCGCGGATCGCCCTTAGCGACATGGCGCAACAGTTGTTCGCGGCACTCGTCCATCCAGTCGGGCGCCGCCCACGAGTCCGCGTAACCGTATTTGTGCTCGGCCTGCGCAAGCTTCGTTGCCAGTGCGATGCTGAAGCGGCACACGAGGTCCGCCGTACGCGGATGAAGATTTCGCGAGATCGGATCCAAATCGCCGACGGACGTCGCTGGCAATTCGATGGCTGCGCCATCGGCACGACCGGCCGGATCGAGAAAACTCGCACCTTCGTCCGGATACTCCTCATCCCATGCGTACAGGCCGGCACCCGATTGTCCCGCCGCACCGAACTGAACGGTCACGACACTCGATTCTTCGTCGGCCACTGCGAGCAGCTGCAGTATCTGTGCGCGGTTGAGCCGGATGGCGGGCCGCGCACGATCAGTATTTGCGTCAACGGTCGGCACGGTGGCTTGTTCGGTGATCATAGGTACCTCGTTGGAAGGTTTGACCCGGGCTGGTCCCGGTGCGCACATACAATTACGGAATCGGGCCGTACTCGACGCCCCGCGCCATGTCGATCAGGAACGATGTCATCGTCGCGACGTTGGGCTGGCTGCAAAGCGCGCCATCAACGCCGTACGGGTTTGTGAACCAGACAACGTCAAGCTCCTTCTCGTACACGACGAAGTGGCCACAAATCTCGTCTGGTTCGCCGGCTAACAACTTCGCGACAAGTTCGTCGGGAGTCGGTAGACCCAATGCTTTCCAATCCCCGCTCTCGATCAATGCATTAACCCGCCTTCGCTCTTCTTCTCGCTCGTACTCGCGTTTGATGTCCCGCTCGTGCCGTTCAGTCCTGGCGCGCAGCTCTTCGAGCACGAGCGCAGCGTGATTCTCGAAGGCGTCCTGAAGCATCGGCACGTCAATCAGTAGCTGTGAACATGGAGCATGCGGAAAAGCCTCGGCCGCTTCCCGCGCGAGTCGCTCGGCACTTTTCATCGCCGCTCGGTAGCGTGGAGCGTCCTCTTCGTCTCCAGTCAGGTGGGGGTGGAGACAAGTAGCCAGCGCCCATTGACACCGCGCGGCCAATGCGAGCGAGAAGGGATCGCCTATCGATCCATCCGGGTCGTTCACCGAACTACGAAGTACCGCCGCAACGAAATGATCGCTACACATGGGCGCCTCGTTAGAACGTCTGACCGGGTTGCGTGCCGGTGAGCACGAAAAGTCGGTTGACGATTTCGGATACGGACATCGCACCGAAGCCGATCGCGGCGTGGTCGCCCGTCTGCTTCGACCCGATGAAGAGCGCCGGCACGCGCTCGACGCCCCATGCGACGGCTTGCGCACGACCGTCGGCCGGATGCCGGAACTCGTCGATGCCGCGCCCGTCGACCGAAACGCCGAGCACGTCGATCCCGTATTTGTCGGCGAGCATCTTCACGGCCGGGGCCATCGCGTGGCAGTACGGGCAATCAGAACGGAAGAAGAAGATCAGCCCATGATCCTTGGCTAGCGCGCGCAGCTGCGTCTCCTGATCCTGGTCGCGCTGCGTGTCGAACACTTTGATCGCCGCGTTGTTGGCGGGGCGGGTCAGGGTGTAGTCGAGCGCGGGATCCTGCCAAACCACGCGACGCCACGCATCGGCGAAGGTCGAACCCTTCTGCTGGGTGACCTGCCAAAGCTGCAGGTAGTCGCGGATGTGGTCGTCGGTGGGCTCCATCGTCGCGAGGTCAAGCCGGCGAGCGAGCTCCTTGCGCATCTGCTCAGCCGTCCGGATGTCCGGAATCTCGATGCGTTGGGGGGCAGCGCTCGGCGCAGACGCGGCGCCTAGCGCAGGTGACTGCGCCTGGTCCGTGTCGTCGCAGTACCAGTTCGTGCGCGGGGCGTACGGACTCACGTCACCGGCACGGCAACTCCAGATCGATGGGTAGTCGAGCGGGTTGTCGGTGGCGTGAACAGGACCGGACAGGGCGAGCGCCGAAGCAATGAGAATGGAAAGGTTGGAGCGCATGGAGTTACTCCGGATCGCCGGGCGGGCTACCGTCGGCGCAGATGTTCATGTGCATGGTCAGGACAGCGTCGTCGCGGCCGTTCGGCGTGATGGCACCCGCCTGCGTCCAAACGAATTGCACGCGCTTGCAGTCGGCTTGCGGCAGATCCTTCTCGACGCTGGTCGCGACCTTCAGCGCCCCCGTCGCCTGGAACTGCCAACGAAACTGTTCGGCGATCGGGCCCGTAACGATCCCCGGTGCATGCCCGTAACGAATCGTGTCAGCAATCAGCACCCGCGTGTCGTCGTAGACCTGCCCATCGACCTGCGCACGGGCGGGCGCGATCGGCACGCTGGCCAGCAGCGCGGACATGCAGAGCGCACCGACAGGATTTCGGAGGACGCGCGAAGTCATGCGGTTGCTCCGATCGCGGCTGGTGGCTGCGCAGTGTCGCGCCACACCGGATTGAGGAGAGCAGCCTCCCGGTCGACAACCTCGGCAATCGCGTCGGCGACGTCGTCGGCGCCGAAGTAGTGCGCGGTGACCGCCAGCGACGTGCCGCACTGAATGACCGAGGCACACGCCTGTTGCGGGGTGACTTCGCCCGAAGCGACGCGGGCCGCCTCGATGACTGCAATGCGATGCACGTGCCGGATCAGCATCGTGAGCGCGAGCTGGGCGTCAGGATGCCGGGCGGTCGAAATTGTGGATTGGCTCACGTTGGTCTCCCGTTGGAAGCGAGGTTGGCGGCCGACAGGTCGTCGATCGGAACATTGACGGTCCGGTCACCGGCATCCCAGCCTGCCGCGTGCTCTGGACAAGCGCCGCACACCCCCAGACCGGCTGGGTAGTCGACTCGCAGCCAGAAACAGGGACTGTCGTGCGCGTCATCCCAACACGCATTGAAGTCGTCGCAACCGCACCCCACGCAAATCGCCCGATTGAGCAGACGCGCGGTACGCACCTTAGATTGCATCGCTGGTCTCCTTTGCCGGGGCCGGTGCTGACGCTACTGCCCGCTCGAGTCGGGCCCGCAGATGGGTGAGCGACCGGACGAGCGGCGCTTTGTCGAGTCGCTTTCCCGTCGCTCGTGTCGCGATCAGTTCGAGCTGCTGATCGATCGTCCGGATGGCTGCCCGAACGACATCACCGAGTGCGCCGTCGTCGGCCGGCGCCAGATCCTGGGCGGCCGTCAGCCTCGCGCGTTCGCGAGCACACGCGTCGAGCGTCGCGCGTAGCGGCTCCAGCGACGCCTGCGCGACGGCCGCCAGCGCGAAGCGCACGCCGTTGGTCCACGCGTCGACTTCCCGGATGAGCGGCATGCTGGACGTGCGGTCGTTGTGCGGCAGGAATTCGTGTAAGCGTGCGAATGCATGATCGTGTTCCGCCATGTTCAGTCTCCGTTTCCGTAGTAGTTCTTCACCTTGTCGTTGACGGTCTGCTCGACGTTGCCGGTGATGCCGCCCTGGTCGGGGTTCTTTGGCGCAACCGACGCAATAAATTCCGAGAAGTCGATCCGCGAGAAGTCGAGCTGGGTGAGCTGGTCAGCGCTGAACCCGCCGCACTGGTCCATCGCCATGCCGAGCTGCGCGCGACCCTGACGGTTGATCAGCTTCGCGAGGATCGAGTTGAAGCAGCAGTGGTCCTGCTCGCGCTCGAGGCACACGCCGAGGACTTTTTTCGTGCAACGCGTACCCGTCTGCACACACAGGTTCTGGCCGCGCTTGAGCGACAGGGTTTGTTCGGCCGTATTGCACTTCAGCCACATCTGAGCCAGCTGAATGGCGACAGACAGGGCAAAAGTCGACGGGTCGAAGCCGACAAACGTGAAGCCCGAAGAAAACGAAAAACTGAATGTGAAGCCGTACATGCCAAAGGTTGGCGTAAATCCGCCACCGGTGAACAGTGACGTCACGCTGTTCGCGGCACCAATACCTTTGCTCATCAGCGTGCTGTCGATGTTCTGGTACAGCGCGTCGTACATATAGTGCGAACCGGCCGCCAGAGCTTTACCGGTCCCGACCGCAAGCATCGCGTAGTTGACGAACCTCTGGCCGCCATCGTTCGACGAGCAGCAATTCGACAGCGTGGCACCGCCGACGCCCTTGATGCTGCAGGTTTCGTGGTAGCCCTTGAAGATCTCGACAGCCTTCGAGCTGACGCCATATACACCGGCCTCGCGCGCTGCTTCGAGCATCGCGACGGCTTTCCCGAAATCCTTGTCCTGTGGAGCGCTGGTGTCGAAACAGCCCACGCCGTTCTGGCAAAACGCACCCTTGTCGCACACGGTCTGATTCACGATCTGATCCGGTGTTGTCTTGCAGAGAAACGTGTTCTCCTGCGTAATGCACGATCCATCGCTGGCTCTGGACAAGCATCGCGTGCCGACTTGCCCGCAGCCACGATCGCGCAGCGCCTGGCAGTCGCTCGACGTGTCGGACGACCGACACTGGTAGGTGGCGGTGTAGCGCCAGCAATCTCGGGTCACGTCGACGCCGGAGATGTTCTTGGTCGACGGTCCGTCGACGCACACCTCGCTGACCTTCTGGCACGTTGGGTCAGCGTGCGCAACGCCTCCGGCGCCGAGGCAAGCCATTGTGAAAAGAAGTGAAATCCGAAGGAAATTTCGTGTCGACATGGGGCACCTACTGCGAACGGGAGTCGAGGTACAAGCACTGGTTGTCCCAGTGGTCCGTGATCGACGTCTTCTGGATTACACCGGTTGCCCAGCCGTCGTTCTTAGCCTGCAGGACAGGGACGAGCGGGCAGTTGTCGTTCATGTCGCAGACGTTCATCAACTCGGTCCATTCCCAATAGATGTGATACGCACATCGATCGGAGTCCGGCTGACAGCCGGTGGAATCCTTGAGGATGTATACCGGCACGTTGCGAATCGCGTACGACCAGTCTGGATGCGTCATCACGAGCAGGTAGCCAAGGCCCCCGCCGACGATCTGGGTCCATGACGACGCTGGAATGCTGCCAACATCCTTCGGCACCTGGACGGTTGCATTGCGAACCGTACCGCCGCGAATGCCGAACGCATCTGCCGTCATCTCGATGTAGGAGTGGGTTTGCGCAGCGGGATCGCACTTCGCGAAGATCTTGACGTGGTCGACGGCGTTACGCGGCAGGTCGAGCGCCTGGAACAACTCGGCCGGCTGGCAACTCATCTGCACGTCGACCGAAAGAACCTTCTGGCAGGATTGGTCGCGGAGAGTCTGGGTCTCGCTGCAGGTCTCGGTCGTGGTCTTTCCCGGGATCTTGGTCTGCTCGATGTGACATTGCTGCGTGTCACTACCTTGTGCGGCACCGGGATTCGCGATCAGATTCTTCGACCCGGTCATTAGCGGATCCTTGTTCTTGTCGATCTTGAATTTCTGGCGCTCACCAGGGTTGCGCGTCATGAAATTCACCGCGTCGCATTCCTGCTGATCGAATGCCGAGCCAGCTTTGTAAGACTGGCAGGTGATCTGTTTCTGAGAGCCTGCAGCTCCGACCGCACCCATGCCGTTGCCGAAATCGGCCGACTCGGGCGCGTTCGCGTTGTAGAAGGGCAGATTCTGCTGACCGGTCGTAGAGTTGATCGCACCGGCGGCCGCGTTCTTGCCATGGCCTGCGAAGTCTTTCCCTGCCTGAAATGCGGCCTCTGGCGTCGATTGCGCGAATGCGACGGACGCAACCAGGCTCACGAGCCCGAACATCGCTCGCTGAACGTGGATGCTGGTCCTATGTCGGGACTGGAGTCGGGCAAAATTGGTCAACATTTCAGTGTTCCCCCAGGCCTGCAAGCATCCGATCAGCCAACGGCTGATACTCCGGCGACCGGCGTCCGATCTCCCGAAGCGCATACGGCACCGTCACGTCGCCAATCACGCCCGCGAAATTCGCCGGTAATGAACACCCTTCGGCATCGAGATCGAGGGCGCGATCCGCTTTGACGAGCACGATCGCCGGGACGGCCGTGATGCGGTACTGTTTGAACGCGTTCGGATTGACTTGCACGGCAGACGCGTCGACACCAAGCGCCTGGATAGCAGTGGCAGTTGTCTTCAGCGACCCATCCTTGAAACCGCGCAGCACGACAGCGCCGCCGGCGCGGCCGACATCGCGCACGAGACGTTTGAGGGACTCCGCGGGCATCGAGAGGCTGGCGAAGGCCAGCAGTTCTTCCTGCTTGCGCGATTGCACACGCGCTGCGTAGCGCTGCGCGACCGCCAGCGGATCAACCTGCGCGCGTGGTGGTGTCGGAATAGCGGGGAACGCATTCCCCGCAGCCGAACGTACGAGGTTCGGATCGGCGAACATCGGCTTGCGCTCACGATCGATGCGGGCACGTTCGACCGAGATTTGCGCGTCGGACGGCATCGTGGTGAGAGTGCCGGCGGCCGCGGCCGCCATCGCAGTGCTCAAACCGATGGTCGCGAGCAGAAGGCGCTTCACGGGCGGGGCGATGATGGACTGGATCACGGAAGAACTCCCAGGCAGCAATTCTTTTTGCGGAACACCATGTAGGCGAAGTCTTCGCCCTTGTACGGATAGCTCTTGCCGGCACCCCAGATTGCAGTGGTACGCCCATACGGCTGGCAGCAACGGCCGTTCGTTTTGGCCGTTTCGGGAATCGGATACAGCATCTGGTACTTGTATTGGGTTTTGTCCATCACCGGCATCGGGTAGCTGCCGCACAGGCCGCTGCCGCCCATCGTTCCCCACAGGAGCCCTTCGCGATGTAGCTTCGCCGTCATCCGTTGTACGAGCAACGAGCTCGCCTGCACATGAGAGATGTGCGCTTGCACGTGACCGTTGAACGGATAGATCGAACCGTTGCACCCTGCACACCAGAACAAAGCGTTGCTGCCGAAACCTGCGGTTGACAGCACGCAGTCACCAGCGCAGGCCGCCTGCGCAATTGGGTTTCCGAACAGGAACGTCTCCGGGTTCAGCAGCATCGTCAGTTCGTCGTCGTTCCAGGTCGGATCGATTTCGGTGAGGTAGGCGACATCGAAGTTGCCGGTCTCGAGGCACGCGAAGTCGAGCAGCACTTCGAGCCAGAACAGGATCGGGTCGGGATACCAGTGCACCTGGTAACTGGATTGCTTCGTCAGATCCTGCTGCATCCGGATCTCGCCTTCCGGCGCACGAATACCCGGATCGATCTTTATCCCGCCGAGAGAAACAAAGCAGTACGGCACGCGTGTTACGTCGACACGACGCACCGGTTCCCAGAATCCGATCTTTATGCCGACTACGGGACCGCACGCACAAAGCAGGCCGGCGGGGTTGTCGCCGTCCTCTTGGCCGGCGGTGATAATCGGGGTGCCGCCCAGCGAGATCGGGAAGATGCAGCTCCAGCAGATGTCCGTGATCGGATTGGCGAATTTGCCATTGCAGTTCGACGACACGGCGGCCAGCACGGGTCCGCTCGTGAGCAGCAACGCCGCAACGAAACCAATAAGAGTCGCGAGGCAGCGCATCATTGCAGCTCCTTTGCGGGAATGACGGACAGTTCGAGTTGCTTGCCTCGCTGCCGAATCACAGCCGGAACAACCGTAATGCCGAAGCGTTCCGTCAGCACACCGCGCTGATCGAAATAAACCTGCTTCTTGAACTGCTTCGTCAGGTCTAACCACGAACCAGCGATTAAGATCGGTTTCACGCGTGCGTCTGCGTGCGCCATCATTCGCTCGACACCTGCGGCCTGTTCGGGGTCGCGGCCATCAAAAAACACGAGCGTCTCTGTGAACGGCATCAGGTCCAGCGGATTGAGCTTCGTGCCCGCGGGGACGACAACGTGGCCGTCGTCGGTCATCACCGGCTTGCCGTAGGTGACGGTCGGGTCGATCAGGCGCTGGCTGCGTTCAGTTGCGGTACGGATTCCGTCGACCGGCGCCGGGTGTTGAGCGCTGTCGAGCGATCGACCGGTTGCCGCTTCCTGCAAGCGCGTCAGTTCGCCAGTACGCTCCTTTGCGCGCAGCGTCGCCATGATCTGGGCGACTGCGTCCGGCTCCGCAATAGGGTAGGTCGGACCGATTGCGCCCAGCATCCCGGCGTGGGTTACGCCAATCGTGCCGGCAAGCATGAATGCGGCAACTGCCGCCTTAGAAAATTTCATACGCCCTCCCGATGATCGCGGGCTGCGGAATGTTCCCGGTCAGCGCGTACCGTGAATCCAGGCTGTTCGGATTCGGTGTCGCCACAAAGTAGCGCCCGTTCGGAATCACACCCGGCGGTGCGGGCGTCAGCGGCACGCCGGCGAAGGTGACGGACTTCGCACGTCCGATCGGCGTCTCGTTGACGAAGTAAACGCCGTTGCGAATCGTCACGGTGTCGCCGGCGACACCCGCGACGCGCTTGATGAAGATCACCCCGCGCGGGTAGGTAGCACCGCCTTGCCAACGAAACGCGACGAGATCGCCGCGCTTAACGGGCTCACCGATATGCGTGATGTAGAGGGTTCCGGGCAGGCTATGCGTCAGGTTGATCGAGTAGTCGAACCACGGGTTGATGGACCAGCATGCAAAGCCGCCCAGGCCGAGGGTGCCGGCAGTCGCGACGACCGCGAGGCGAATCGCGCAATACCGGCGAGAGCGCGCTGGCCAGAGGTTGGAATCGGTGTGTGCAGTCGTCATCGTGTGTCTCCCTTCGATCACGACCAGTGCCTGGCACTACGGGCGATGATGATCGCGACGATGCCGTACACCATGCACCCCAGCGCGCCGTCCATTCCAGCAACAACAAGCGTCACTGCGGCGAATCCAATGCCCAGGCACCCGATGAGTAACCAAAAAAGGGCGATCGGGGTCCAGCGCGGGTGGACGCGCTGGACTCTGGCGCCATCAGTCAAAGTACGCGTCGATTCACGCATGACCGCTCCTGGTGCCTGACAAGTCCCACGTATTGACCCGTTCCATGGCGTCGAATGCGGCCCTGGCATCCCGATCGCGGAACGCTGCCGCAAGCATCGAAAGCGCCTGACGCTCGCCCTCGGCAATGTCGACCATTGCGGATCCGTCGGTCGGTTCGGAATCGCGCCGAACTTCCGCAAAGCACGTCATCTGCTGCAGGAGCTGATTGCGGCTCGCAGCCAGAACCGCGACGTGCAGCGTCTCCCTGGATTTCTCGTAGTCGGCGCGGCTGATCGGCGCCAGACGGCGATAGCAGGCGGCCAAGATCCGCTCGCGAGTTGCGTCATCTGAGAAGGCGGCCGCTTCAGCCGCAGCAAGCGGTTCGACCAGTTGGCGCACGGCTGCCAGATCTCGTTGGAACACCGAGCCCGCTCTACCTTGCCGGCGCCATTTGACTACTTCGCGATCAATCACGCGCCACTGACGAGCGTCAACGATCCGTGTGCCCGATTTCGGGCGGACCTCTACCATGTTGCGCGCGAGCAGTCGGCTGATCGCCTCACGCAGCACCGTCCGGCTGACACCGAACTCTGCTGCCAGGACATCCTGCGGCGGCAGCAGCTGGTCCGGATAGCTGCGCGTCACGATAGTGCCGGCGAGCAGATCTAGGCTCAATTCCACGCGCGAACGCGTGAGCTCGGGAAAGGCAGTCGATACATGCCGATCGCCGTGGGTCGCGGGAGCAGCTGCATCAGCTGTCTCGTCGACAGGCAACGGTGCCAACAGGGAATGGAGGGCTTCGCTGTTCAAATCTGCACCTCGCTTAATAGGCAAGCGTGTAGTCGACGCCTTGGCTCCAGCGCGACTGCCAGTGGTTGAGATAGCTCCGTGCCAAGTCAGGGCAGCCGGTCAAAAGCAGTGCGTTCTCGCTGTTGCGCCGTGCAGCAGCAGCGCTGAAATTGAATGAGCCGGTCTCGACGGCGGCTCCGTCGACGACGATAAATTTGTCGTGGTGAATCGCGTAGGCCGAAATCGTTCGAGTCGGGATGCCGGCCTGGACGAGCACGTTAAGTGCTGCCTGCTGCGTCCGTTTCGAGCTTTCCTTAGCGTCCGCCAGCACCGCGACGTCGATGCCCCGGTGCTTAGCTCCGACGAGCGCTCGTGCAATGGCCGGAGACGTGAACGTGTAAGCAGCGAGCCGAACTGACTGTCGCGCTCGCTCGATCGAAGTCAGCACCAGTTGCTCGGCGGTCCCCTCCGGCGAATAGCCGACGTCGACAGCGCAGGTCACCGCAGCACCCACGGGCGACGCTGCGCATGCAGCAATAGCGATCGCTACCGCCGCGAGAATGCGATTCAAAGAGGGCGGACGATGCGGAATGCCGGTAGTGTTCATGTCTCTATCCTTTTTGCGTCAGCGCCGTCGCTCAAAAGCACCGATGCCGAAACAGGTTCCTTGGCGCGATCACACGCGCCCACCATTGCGTCAAGTCGAAGAAGAAAAAGCCAGCTGCGATCCCGACTGCCAATGCAACGATCGCGAGCACGAGGAAATAGCTCACCCCGATCGCTGGCGAACGTTTGAAAATCGAGACGCCGATCGACACCGCGGCGTACAGCTGCACCGATGTGAGCAGGAGAAGGACGAAAGTCAGTCCCGACGGACACATGTCGACATCAGCCGGCGGCGCAATGGACAGTGCCGCCCCGATCATGGTCAACAAGTAGCTGCACTCTGCGAGCAACCCAAGGGCGAAATTGCCGGTGAACCGATTCTTCTCGGTCACTTCACGCCTCCCGATTGATGCGAGGCAGGTGGGGCGTTTGGCACGGGTGGTGGGGTGCTGGCTGGACTTGCCACAGCATCCGATGCCGCTACAGCACGTCCAGCCGCTGCTGCAGCTGCTTCGTCCGCCATGGTCCGCGCCTTCGCACCTGCCTTTCCGGAAGCACGGTCGCTCCAGGACTGCATATTCGCGCGCGGCGAGGTCGCGTATAGCTCCTTGAGTGTCGACGTATAGTCGGACGCTGTGTCCACAACGGCCAGAAGCATCAACGCGGCGGCCTCTTCGAACGGCACGCGCGACGCGTCCACATTTGCACGAACGACCCATCCACCCGACGTGGCATCGCGCTCGACAACAAAATTGAATTTCGTGTCGCTCAGTGCGAGATACTCACGCTTGTAGTAGATCCATTGCGGTGTACCATCTCGGCGATACCATCTCTTGTCATCAATCTCGATGAGCCGCTGAGCGGGATTTTTGAGCTGCTTCGCAATATCGGGATCGCGCACGTCAAGGAGCACATCGCACAACATGCCGGTCGGTGCGAAATAGCAGTTCAGCGATTGGATCTCCTTCGGCAACGCATATGCCGTGTCCCCCGCGTGGCCACGAAGCGCTGCAGTCAGCGGCTCATTACGCGGCAACGCGCTAGCGTCACCCCGGTAGTCGCTGCATGCAGCGAGCAGGGTGACGACGGCCAAGCCGGCGACCACACCCCGGAATCGAAAGACGGGCTTCGATGCATTCATGGACGGCCTCCGGCGCTCGCTGGTGCGGATCCTGCAGCAGTCGATGCCCCCCGATCACTGCCGCCACGATCACCGTGATTCGCCCACGTGTCGCGCAAACTTTGAGGGTCGCTCGTGGGATGGGCTCTGAGGTATTCATCAACTGCCGCAAAGGCTTTGTTCGCTAGATGCTCCGCGTCCTCAAACGACACGCGCGCCAGGTCAGCGTGAACTCGGACACGGAGGACTGCAGGATTCGGTTGCTCAATGACAAGCCGAAATTTCGAGTCGTGCAGAGTCTCAGCATCGAACTGCCATTCCGGGCCTGATCTCATCCAAGACGGGGCGAGATAGCTACGAACCTCGAACATTGACGTTTCCTTGCCAGACTGTTCGTCCATCATCGCGACATCGCATGCCAGACTATCGAGCGGCCACCCAGTGTCGACGTAGCAGTCGATTCGGGCGACTTGCGGCGACAGTGTCGCTTTGCTAAGCCGGTCCGTTAGGAGCTGATTGAAAACCGGCTCAGGTGCCGACGTCCGGTAGTCCTGACTGCATGCCGCCAAAGTGAACGCTGCGAAAACGCACGCCCCAGCAATTCGAACACCCCGGCTTACGTTCGGTGCCGCCATGGCCAACTCGACGTTCTTTTTCATTTGTGTGCGTCTCCCGTGTTTTGCGATGCCTGAGGGGTAGAGGTTTGCGACACCGTGACGTCGATCTGGTACTCGCTACCGTCACTCTTGGGCATCAGTCGTTTGATTCCGTCAACAGCCTTCAGTGGATCGCGCGTCCATGTTGTGAGCGTGAGCGCGGTCGTTCCGTCATCGGGAAGAGTCGATACGGTCGTAGTCAGTACGGCCTTCGGCCGGATGACGTTGGCAGACGAGCTGGAGGCCGCCGGATCGGCGGTCGCGACGAGAGGTGTGGAAGGGCGGGGCTCGGTCGACGGGCCGATAATGGAATCGACATACGATGCAACCACCGGCGCAATCCAGAAATGCGTGGCAGCCGCAGCGGCCACAATCGCCGCGGTTCCGCCGGCAACCCACCACAGTGGGACGCCGGACCCCAACCAGGATGCGTCGCCAGCGGCGGTTGGATTGCCTGCCTCGCTTCGATCGGGGAAGTCGGCCAGGCGGAGATGCACGAGGAGGAAGTCGCCGGCCCGCACGAGCAATTGATCGCGCACCGCCTGGTCGGGGTCCGTACGCACGAGTGTGAACAGTGTCTCGAGCTCGTCATAGTCACCTGAGTGGTAACGAGACTTGAGACCAATCCGCTCTCTCAGTTTGTCGAGCGTGTGCGCGGCATACGGATCCGGTTGAGCGAACAGATCGCGCAACCGGTGATCGAAGACCTTGCGATCGACACCGACGAGCGGGAAATCCTCCGGATAATCGACGACGACGTTCATTTCCGTGCTCCCGTCGGCAGATCCAGTTTGAACTGCGTGCGCAGCGTGTCGGTATAGTCGACAACTGCCTCGGTGTTCAGGATCGCGGCTTTGTTGACCAGCACGCAGCGGCAGGTCCGGCCAAGCGCTTCCACAGCGATGGACAGCTCGCGCGCAAACCGCGCGGTGTCGTCGACAGCAGCCTGGGCATCGCTTGCGCTCGGCACGGCTTGCGCGCCGTGGCTCGCGCGAAATGCTGCAAGCTCACGCGCCTGCGCTGCCTCGACGAGCTTCTGCAGGTCGATGGTCGCGACGGGCGCCGCGCGATGCGCTGAGGTCGTGTACAGCAGAGGGCCGATCACGGCGAGCGTCACCAGCGACGACGCGAGAATCGGCGCGACATGGTGCATCCAGTCCCGCCGCGCAGGGCCCGGTGTAACCGGCGCTGCGGCTGGCGCCGGGTCGGCATCAGGAGATGATTGACTTGCGGGCAACGTCGGCTCTTGCCGCGCGGCACTCGGCTCGATCGTCATGCTGCAGCCCTCTGGAGACGGCGTTCGAGCATGATCTCGAGTGCCTGGAAGTGGTTGTAGCCTTGCTTGAGCAGGCGATTTCGCTCCTCGACGTCTTCGCCGGTGGACGTGGCCACCAAAAACGCGAACGGGTCCGGGATGTGCCGCACCAGCATCTGGCCGTCAGGCGAGTCGATGATCATTTCCGCGAACTGCTCGTCCTCTTTCTGCAGGGACCGAATCATCTTCTCGACGGCGGGTGTGAAGCTGGCGAGACCATCCTTGATCAGGTTGTCGAGCTTTTGCTTGTCCTGGCGAAGAATGAATTTCCAGTCAGCATTGTTGTATGCCGCCTTCGACGCGTCGTTCTTGTAGGCGTCCTCGATGGACTGTGTTCCCAGACCGAAAATGCCCTTGTACTTTCTCGCTCGGCGATAGCCCTCCTCGATGAAGAGCGCGGTCTCGCGATCGTCCCCCAGGAGCTGCCACGCTTCGTCGACTATGCAAAGCTTGGGGAGGTTGCGTGGCGACATATACATGTCGTGTGCGATCTTGCTCGTCAGTGCGAACAGCACGACGCGGCGCAGCTCGGGCGCATTCTTCAGCTCCTCGAGCTCAAGACAGGTTAGGTCGTTGTCGAACGAGATGTTCGCCTCGCCGTTGAAGAAGCGACCATATACGCCGCCCTCACAGAATGGGCGCAGCTGCCGGCCGAGCTCGTAAGCGATCCGCTCGATCTCACCCTTTTCGTTCTTGATCTCGGTCTGGAGATATTGGGAGATCAGCGTCGGGTTGGATGCACGGTTGTGCCGGCCCCACACGACGGTAATAGCCTCCTCGATGAACGCGTATTGCAGCGCATTGAGCGGCGCCTCCGGGGACGCCATCCGACCGATTAGCGGCTTGAGCATCCGGAGTTCTTGTTCGAACGTGTTTTCCTCATCGACGCCGACCCACGAGAACGGGTTGATGCAGATTTTGGAGTTCAACGTGAAGCGGATGAACGCGCCGTCCAGCATGTTTACGAAGTTCTCGTAGCCGGCACCGACGTCGATGATCGCGCAGCGCGCGCCGACGCTTCGATAGCCGAATGCCACTTCGTTGAGCATCACGGTTTTGCCGGCGCCAGACACGCCCGAGGCAAACAGGTTGTAATTGCCTTGGCGGTTACGGTAGAAATCGACCGGCGTTATCGTCCCTCGCCGGCCGTAGAACAACATGATCGGGTTGCCGTTTCCATTCCACTCACCGAGTACAGGCGACATGTCGACCGCATTGACGGTGGTTTTCTGGCTCATCAGCCGGTTGCGCTTCAGGTCGCCGCGCGCGCCCTTCGTCAACGTCATCGGCATGCTTGCGTACAGCGCTTGCAGATTCATCATGCGAAGCGGCACGATCCGAAAACCGACGTTGTCCCAAAGGTTGATCGCGGTCTGGCTGTACCGGTTGATCTGCTGCCGCGGGGCGAACAGGATCAGCGTGTGATAGAGCTCACACATCTGCCCGCCCGCATCGAGTTGGACCTGCACCATCTTCCAGTCGCGGCTCTGCGCGGACAGACTGGGCTGAAACTTGGCCATCTTCGATTCGGCGTTCTGCTGCGCGCGAGCCGTGCGGACCTGGACACGGCTGTCGACGACGTTCCGATCGAGCGTAAATATGCCGCCGCAGATCAGGTACGGGCACGGATACTGGAGTTGCGTGTCGGTGAACGAGCCAACGATGCCCGTCATCTCCCACAGATGCTTGCTTCTCGGATAGCGCTGTACACCAAACGCCCGAACGGCCACGCGTGTATCCTGCTCATCGTCCGCGGGCGGCACACCGAACAGGATCTCGGTGGTACGAACGCGCGCACGGTGCCCGAACGCCGTGATCTGTTCCTTGATCGGCCGCGTCGGGTCGTAGCGCAGGTCCGGCATCGGTTCGCCGTTGAACAGGAACTCGGGATTGAAGATCGGGAACAGGAAGGCGATCAGATCGTCGGCGTCCATTTGCCGCGCCGGCAGCTTTCCCGCCCGGAGGGACGACATGAGCGTCGACTTCAGATCGGCCATCTCGCTCACAAGCGTGTGATCCCGATGCGATCCCGAGCGCGTGACGGAGAACACCAGTCGTGTTTGCTTCACAAGGAACGGCGCCGACTCCCACAGCGACCGCCCCTGCATCGAACGGATGTAGTCCGTCCGCCGGCGGGCGATCTCCAGGAACATCGGATCGACCTTGCCGGCCTCGACCGCTTCGTGGCGGAGATCCTCGTAGTGCTCGAGAACCGCATCGACGCGAGTCGAACCGAACAGACACCACTGCACGCCGGTGCCCGGAGGTATCGGCGTAAAGAGCGTGGTCAGCTGGCTGACCATGTCCTCGTCCGCTCCGGTCTGCGAAACCACCGAGAAGCAGAACGCTACGGCGTTGTCGTTGTAGAAAAGCCCGGTGGCATCGTCGTATTGGTCGTACTTCAGGATTTGATGGAGGCCGGCCGGTGACATCCCTTCACGAGAGTTCAGCGTGGTCTCGATGTCGTCGTGCACGGGCGTTTCACCCAGCACCGCGTCGCGCCAGAAAGTCTGCGCGGCCTCGCGGGCCTGCCGGAGCCATGATCGGTCGAAGATCTGTGCCATGGTCAGCGCCCCACGGCCGATGCGTCCGGCATCCGTACGCCGGCAGCGAACTGCTTGAGCTTGTCGCCAGCCATCGCGGCCTGGCGCATCGCTTCATCGGCCAGACCCGACGTGCCGGCGCTCGGCGCGGGCGAGCCGGAATCGAGCGGCGGTACCGGCGCGGCGGCAGCGGGCGCGGGAACGCCCGCACCGGCAGCGTCGCGCACGGCGATGCCGGGGGCCGGCCGGTACAGGTCGCGAATCCGGCGCTGGTTGTGCGCGATCAGCCACTGGCCGTTGTCGATCACGAGATACGCGTACGACTGGTCGTAGAGGTCGCCATCGCCATCCTCCCAGGGCGCGAACCAAAGCCGGAGTTCGCGCGGTGCGCTGCGGATCGGTGAGCCCGAGAAAAGCGGGCGCGACAGGACTGCGCTGCCAGGTGCCGGCGTCTTGGTCGTGGCCGCAAGCGACGGACCGTGGCTGATCTGTTGGCCCGGAAGGTTGTTCGCTTGTATGTTCGCGTACACACCGGACATTGATGCGCATGCGACGCCGTCCGGGGCCTTGCAGGAGAATTTGCTGGAGGCGTCCAGCCCGGAGAATGAACATCCGGCGAGCACGACGGCGATCGCCCCGATCAGTGCCGTGGAGCGAGACGGGATCCGGTTCATTTCAGCGCTCCCTGCGGTTGGGCCGAGGTGCTCGCGGCGGCGGTACTCGTTCCGGCGTCGAGCCACGCGTTGAGCTGCGCCGCCGACACCGCGCCGGGCAGCATGCGGCCGTCTTCGGCGATGATGGTCGGTGTGCCCGTGATACCCAATCGGGAGCCGAGCACGATGTTGTCGTTGATCGGGTGATGGCAGGAGACCAGCGGCGGCAGCCGGTTTTCCGTCATCCATTCCTTCCACGCCTTCGCTGGGTCGGGCGAGCACTGGATCCGGATGGACTTGGTCATCGCGTCCGGGTGACGCGATTCGAGGGGGTAGAGGAACGTGTAGATCGTCACGTTGTCGACCATCGCCAGCTGCTGCTCGAGTTGGTGGCAGTACGGGCAATCGGGATCCGAGAACACCGCGAGCACACGCTGCCCGTCGCCGTGGACGGTCCTGATTGCATGGTTCAGGACCGCGGCCGGAAAGCGGGTCTTGTATCCCTGCGCCTTGCGCTGCTCGGTAATGTCGACCTGGTCCTGCATGTCGTACAGATGGCCGAACAGGAAGTAACGCCCAGTGCTGTCGGTGTACGCGACGTTCTCACCCATCGACACCTCGTACAGGTCTGGCAGCGGTGCGGGTTTGATATCGCGGAACGGGGTCTTCGGGTAAGTCGCCGTCAGATGATCGGCGACCTGCTGAGCGGCCGCCGTACCGTCGTCGGCTCGGACGGCGGAGGCGTAGGGCAGGGTGATGGCGAGCGCGGCGACGAGCAGCCGGACGCGAACGCGCAAAGGGCAGTTATTCATCTCGGGTTCTCCGATTGCGATTTCGGGAGCGGTCCAGCGTCGAACGCGTTTCGAACAGGGCGGCGGTTGCGGCATCGACGTACACGCCCTTCGTGATCGAGACTTCGATCGTTCGAGTCGCGTCCGTTTCGATGACGGGGAAGAGCTTGTCGGCGGCCTTCAGGTAGTACTGCGCGAGCATCTGGCCAGCAGTGCCAACGCCGCCGCCGATCGCGGCTCGGCCAACCTGGCTGCCGTCGACGGTTTGTGTGACACCGCCGCCACCGAAGGACGTAACCGTTGCGGACTGCTGAAATGCCTGGCCGATGCCGCCGAGCGTGCCCGATAGAATGGCGTTCGCGAGCAGTTGGCCCTGCTTGGTGACTAGGCGACCACGGACGCCTTCCTTGCCGTCCTCGCCGATGAGCTTGCCCTTGATGTCGATCTCGATTGCGCGGCCGCCGAGAATGCACGACAAGATTTGCGTGCGGCCCATCATGCGTTCAGCCGACAGATCGCCCCATGCGCTCGAGACGATTCGGCAGCCCGTCACGTCGAGCCGTTTTCCGTTCGGAAGGTTTGCCGGCTTGATCGCTTGCAGGTCGACGGATAGCGGATCGCTTTGTGCCTGCCCACCGGTGGGCGCGTCGACACCGTTGAGCATCGCGACCGGGATGAATGAGCCGGCCGGCAACAAGTTGACGTCACCTTTTCCGCCGACGCCACCAACTGCTGCGCCGTCCGGCGACGTCGTCATCTTGTAACGCCGTGCGCGCGCATCGACAGGAAAACCCTGTACCTCAAGCTTGCCGCCGGCACCGCCCGTCGCACCACTGCCGCCACCGGCATCCGCGTTATCGTCGAAGTCGATAATCTCGAGTTCATTCGAGGCCGGCATGCTCTCGCCGATCGGAGTATTCAGCGCCGTGCTATCGCCGGGCGGCGTCAGGACGCGCTTGCCGCCCAGGCCGCGACCAGTCGTGCCAACCGGCAACGGCTTGTTCAATGTCGTCGTCGACGTTGCCGGTGTGGAGGATGCCGACGTCGCAGCTGACGCAGCTGCAGCAGCTGACGCGGCGGCCGCTGCGCTCGCTGCTGCAGTGGCCTCGGCCGCTTTCTGGCCAGCGACGTCCGACGCCACTTTGTCGATAGCGGCCTTGCTGTTAACCTGGTCAGCCGCGATGCGCTGGATCTGTTGCTGAATGTCGAGCAGCTTTGCATCCGACTGCCCGCGCCAAGCGTCGCGGTCGCTGATCGAGCCGGGAGGTTGAATCGCTTCAACGACAGGCTTCGGCTTCGCGGTCGTCGGGGTGTCACCGCTGAGAAACAGGCCGACGCCTGTCGCTGCGAGGATCACAACCATCGCGACGATCATCATCACGCGCTGGCGCGATTTGATGCGATCGTTCGTGCCCGCCACTGCGGACGAATCGTCTCGGTCACTCATCGCGGGCCCGCTCCCTAACAATATAGACGCGCGTGCTATCGCCCGGCGCGAGCGTTTGTTGCTCGACTGCGACCACAACGACACCAGGGCGATACAGCTCTTGTTCGGCGATCACCATGTCAGTGCCGGACACGTTCGTAAGCGTGTATTGCTCACCGACGAACGCGTCCTCAACGAACTTCGTCTGAAAGGTCAGCCTGGCCTCTTTCCACAGCGGCACGTCCTGATTCACGGGGACGGCAGACGCTATCGGATCGGCAACGGGATCGCCCTGCGCGGCAGCCATCTCATAGACCAGATCCTTGATGGCGCTCTGATAGGCCGACGAGGTGGCGGCCGTGCGTGCTCCGGAACTTCGGGCCGGGCCGTTACCACTGGACGGCACAATGATGTTTGCGGACGGCACACGACGAGGCTGCAACAGCAACTGGTACGTCGCGCCCTGTTCGTCGATCACGAAGAGGGTCTCGGTGCCCATCGCGTCGCCGTTGGCGAACGCGAAGTAGAAGACCCCGTTCTTCCTGTCCTTGGCGTACGTCAACGCCCCCTTGTGCGCCGGGACGACCTGCTTGATCGCTCGCCCCGCAATCTCGAGGCGGTTCTGCTCAGTGGCCGAGACGGTGTATTCCCTCGGATCACTCGTTGTGGGGGGCGCGGCCATCGCGGGCAGAACGTTAGCGGCTGCCGTTGGGAACAACGTTGCCGCGGCTATCCACTTGCGCAAGTTGCTGAACATAGGTCTGTCCTGTCAGGGTGATGTTGAAGGCGACGAGAAGAATCCGATCCTCTTCGCCGACAAGCTTGTCGCCGATGTAGGTCTTGTACGTGCCGGTGGTGGTGACGCGGTTGTTCGGCCGATCGATGCTTTTGGTTCGCATCACGAAGATCGTAGTGATGCGCTCGCGCTTGATCCGGATTGCTGCCGCGTCGAGCATCGTCTTCATGGCCGGGTACGATGCCGGATCGGTCATCTTGAGAATGACCGCGTTGTTGTGGTCGACGGTCTCGGGAGTCGTGGTCGCCTGGAGGTTCAGGACATAGTCGGACATGTCGCTGAGGTAGTCGCCGTTCGCGGTACCGGATCCGATCACGTAGGCGTGGCGGATCTCCGGCGGAACGAGCCGGGTAGGGTCGCGCAGTACGAGAAACATCACGAGGATGAGAAGCAGAACGATGGCGCTGTCGCTGAAGACGAGGCAGAGCTTGAGGAACTTCACTTGCCCGCGCAGGTCGGCACGTTCATTCTCGGCGAGGTCGGGTTTCATGGTCAGTTACCCCTGGAATTCACGCAGGTAGCTGTCGGGCAGGTCCGACATGGGGGGCTGCCCGGTCATCCAACCGAGCAGGTGAAATGGGGCACCCTGGTGGGTACCGGATTTGAAGAACTTCGAGTAGATAGCGGCCAGGCTGACCCCGAGGGCAACGCCGAGGATCGGGAACCCGGTGCCAAGGCCAACAGTGATGCCGGTCATGACCACCATCGCGACGTCCCAATCCCAAAAAAGCAACTTCGGGGCATCGTCCAGCGTGACGGGGATGGCGTGGGAGAGATCCTCGGCTGCCATGATTCGGTCTCCTTAGATAGTCGCCGTGAAACTCGCGTTGATGATGCCGACGATGATGCCGACGAGCAGGCCCAGCGCGACACCGCCGAAGAGCCAGTTCCAATCCTTGCGTACGGCCGCCATGAACATGCCGATCATCACGCACACGAGTGCGGCGAGCTTGCCGGCGTTGCCCTTGATCCAGTTCTCGAACTTCTGCGAAGCATCCTGGAACTCGGTGCCATCGGAGGCAGCCACGTGCAGACACGTGAAGACGATTGCGACGATCAGGATGGTGAAGAGCAGGGCCTTCGCCCATTGGCGGAGTTCCTCGAACATCGCGTCGCGACGTCCGGGGTCGAGCTGATAAGCGACGTGTTCCGGCGCAATCAGCGAGGTGGCGAAAGACTTCAAAATGACGGACATGCTGGCTCCTTGCGGTGACGGTTGAGAACTACTTGCAGAGACGCACGCGCGGCTTGTGCGAGACGTGCCGCTTGTGCTTAACGGCCTTGCGTTTCGTGGCCGGCCGAGCAGCCGGTTCGGGTACCGTCCACTCGGTTTCGGGTGCGCGCGCAACAGGCGCTTGCGCAATGTGCTTTACCGTCCGCGGAGGGCAATCGTCGCCATCGCAGAGCACAAACTGGCCGTCGGGGTCCATGCCAAACTGCGTGACGTCTGAGAGCCGGCCAACGGGTTGCGGCGAGGCAAGGGTTTGCGCGCCGCACGAGAAGGCGAGCGCGCTGCAAAGCGCCGCCGTGGCAAGTCGAACAGCGATCGACGTGATAGAACGGGTCATCGGGCCTCCGGTTGGGCGCGTTTGTAGGCGGCGTAGTAGCGCTGCACGTCGCGGACGTACCGGAGCTGAGCCGCCGTATTGGTGGAGGCAGGGCCGGTGTTGTAGCAACCGACCGCCTTCCAGGTCGACCCGAACTGCGAAACGCAGTTGGCCAGCACCCAGGCGCCGACGCGCTGGCTCGTGCACGCATCAAACAGATCTCTGCGCTGAATGCCGACGCGCTCGAGCGTTGGTAGATGGACGGTGTTGATTTGCATCAGGCCGATTGCCTGGTTTCCGTCCTTCAGCATCGGGCCGCGGGCACCCGTCCAGCCTCGCGACTCCTTCCACGCGATTGCCTTCAGGAGTGCCGGGTCGATGCCATACTGCGAACCGGCGTCTTCCCAGCAGGACGCATGTGCGATTCGACACGACAGGACTACCAGTGCAATCAGTAGTCCTATTTGTCTTATGGTAGGAGCCGGGAGGCGCATTTTCGCTACCTACCAGGGGCGCCGATCGCGCAGCGCCGAGCTGCAGGACCGAGTAGGAATAAAAAGCGCTTCGTGCAAGGGGGGCTGCACGAAGCGGAACGCCAGCATCCGAGGGCCGGAAAGTCCGCTGGCACGACGCAAGAGGTTGTCGAAACTGGCGTCGAGGGAAATGTGAAGTAACCGGCTGGTGCGATGGAACCAGGCAGGGAGCGCGCGAGAGAGGCGCACGATGGCTGCTGCAGCGTCGGAGGCAGCTGAGCGAATGGCGGGGCGCGTTACATCGGGTAACGAGTTAACGCGCGCGTGCTGGCGTACGAGCGCGGCGACGCCCGCCGGATGGCGTACAATGGCCAAAGCCATGGGTGCTCTCTCAAGACACTGCTATATGGTCAGGTTGATGCCGGTGTTCCCGCACCTGCATCAACCGCTCACTTCAGTCCTGCGGCGGACTCTCTAGCTTTAAGTCCTGGTACCGGACGGTCAGCTTGGATCGCTGGGTGCAGAAGGCAATTGCAAAGTCCAGTGCCTTATCCAGCGTTCGCCACATCTTGGGCGTCCCGCGCTGCGTCTCAACTTCAATACGTTTTCCAGACTTCAAGACCAGATCCACCTGCCACGTCTTGGACGGTCCTAAATAGACGTCGACCTCATAGGTCTCGTCTATCAAAATTACCCTGCGCGATAGCTCTTCCTGAGTGATCCCCATGTTCGTGCCGGCATTCCTCGAATACAAAGAAGCAGACGTTTTGGGTGATTTGCGCAGTTTTCTCAAGTTCAGATAATCAAAAATCAAATTTGATGTTTTGATATCATGTTTGATTTATAGGCTAAGGGATTGCAGAGTTGGTGTCAACCCTTAACGGACGGCTTAGCGTGCAAGATACGGCTCGGAGAGCCGCGTGAATTTCGTGCGCGAACACAATCGCGTGCGGCCCATAGCCGTGCAGGCACATGGTCTGGGCTGCGATCGAGACCCAAGACCCGTCATGGGCCTGGACGCGACCTGTAATAACCATTTCTGCGGTGCGGCGCGCGACCTGGTTCGGATCGTCGATGAGAGCGCCCGACTCCGACCGCGGCACCAACGTTCCGTCGCGCCGATAGCCACGGTCCGCAAACGTTTCATCGATCGCGGTGAGCCCGGCGTGACGAGCTGCAGCGACAAGGCGGCCACCTGAAAGACCGAAAACTGCAAGCGACGGATCGAAAGCCTGAACAGCCGCGACGACAGCGTCGGCGACCGACGGATCCCGCTCGGCGTCGTTGTACAGCGCACCGTGCGGCTTGACGTGAGCCAGGCGGCCACCAAGCGCTTTTACGATGCCAGCAAGTGCGCCGATTTGGTATTGGATCCCGGCGTACAGTTCCTCACGGTCCATTTCGAGTGAACGCCGACCGAAATGCTCGCGATCGGGGTAACTCGGATGAGCACCGATAGCGATATCTCGAGCAAGCGCTGCCGCGGCGGTCCTGTGCATTGTCATCGGATCACCCGCGTGCCAGCCACATGCGATGTTGATCGACGTCGCATAGGGGAGCAGGGCGTCGTCGTGTGCGCCGCCCTCGCCAATGTCGACGTTCAGGTCAATCGCGGTCATGGCCTGCACCCTGCGGATTCGACGGAGAACACGTTTGCCGGCCGCGAATCTGCCCGTCGCCAACATAGTGGTTCTCAATCTGGCAACGTGAGTTCGCTTCTTCCACCGGAAGGACGGTGACGCCGCTTTGGGACTCGGCGTGACGCTGCCCGAGAGCAAGTGCGGCGAGATAGCCGAGCACGATCGCGACGATCGTGAGCCTGCGCTTGGATGAACTCATCGTGCCGCCTCCCGGTCAATTTGCGGATCGCACGCTCGATGGGATACCGAGCAGCTGTGAAACTGAGTCAGCAGCTGCGTGGTCTCGTAGTCCGTGTCAATCGCGATGGTGGTGTCAGCCTTGGCCGCGCGCTCGACGGCTGCGATCAACGACTTCGGCGCCGGATCATGAACGGTTACACCCCAGGTCGACATCGACCGGTAGTTCCGGTGAACGCGTTCCGGCAGCCGCTCCCACGCCAGGCGTTCAGCTTCTACACCGGCCTGGAACACCGCTGCCCGTTGCGGAACTGCGAGGTTGTCGAGGAACCGCTTGCTGACCACCAAAAACGAAACCGGATAGGCGTACCGGAGCGCCGTGAAGTTCGGCAACACGTCCGCATACGCGCGTCCGGCATCACCGTCGCCCGACGAAATGATTGCGTCGATCTTTCCCGCCTTCAGCTGGACGAGCGCCTCCTGTATCGGGAGAGAGACGACCCGCGCTCCGAGCGTTGCCATGACACGTCGCGACGACTCGTCGTAGGCGCGCACGCGCATGCCGGAGAAATCGCTGGGCGAACCGATCGGTTTGCGGGACCAGATGCCAGTCGGCGGCCACGGTACGACAGCCAACAGCACCAAGCCCTGATGCGCGAGCGCCGTGCGATACGCTGGTTTCGCCAGCTGTGCCATTTCACGTGCTTCATCGATCGATGTGACGCTGTACGGACGAACGGACAACGCGAGGATCGGCTCTTTCGCGGCCAGATCGCCAGCGAAAAGTAGAGCAAAAGGCAGTCGGGCGGGGTCTTCGGCCATGGCGGCCGGCAGCATCTTGACTTCGAAACGCGGGGAGACGTGAATGGCGCCGTGGAGCGCACCTTCAAGCATGCGTGCAAAGTCTGTCGCAGCGTGCCCGGAAACGGTGTCAGCAGGATAAGCGGTCGCGATCGTCCAGTTGGTCGATGGATGGCGGGGCAGCTGTTGGGCAAAACCCAATGCGGCTTGTGTGGCCCCCAGTAACGTGATTAGTGTCGCTATCGTTCGCAGCTTCATTGCGGTATTCGCTGTTAGGTCCGCAGGCGATGGATCGCGCGGACTGCCGATTTACCGAGAGGTTACTGTGCGGCAAGCCACATTTGCCATAGATGAGTGGCCAATGAAAATCTTGTCTGATATTACCGGGAGAAATATGAAGGTACGACGAGTCCGTAACTCTTGGCCTCGTTGACGCTGACTCGAATGTCATGCGTCCCCATTTTCTGATTGATCGACTGGCGAGCGTCTCGCAAGGTCGCATGCGAAATCCCCAGGCGCGCTTCGATCTCGTCTGCTTTGATCCCCGCGACGAGCAGGGCGAGCACTTGGTGTTCGAGCTCCGTGAGGGCCAGCTGATTGACCGCTTCGGCACGTCGGTTGGCCAGATAGTAGCGCAGGATGTCGTGCGCGAGTGTGGTCCAGTCGCTTCGCGACCGGGCGTTGAGAAACGCAGCTTCTCCAGCCGGTGCCGGAAACGAGCGACCGACATGCAGGATACCGAGCGCAGCCTCGTGGCGCGCCGGGAAGAAAACGCTGCTCTGAAACGCAGGATAGCTGCGCACTTCCTCGAGGGGGCTTCCTGGCGCATGAAGGAGATCGGACGCGGTGACTGGTTGGTAGTTGTGGTGACGCGTCTGGAGGAACACCGGATCACTTCGATAAAGCGCCTTGTTCGAGTAGTGTTGCGACCACAGTGCGGAGTCCGGACCGATCCCTGCGATCAGGGTGTCGTGCAAGACAACGTTTCGCTCGGTTCCATCGAGTAGAAACGCGTGAAAGACACAGTCGGCCAATCCGGCGCGCTCTGCTGCGTCGGAAAGCATGCGAACGAGCTCGGCGTCAGCTCGATTCGTCACGTGTAGCAGGCTGGCACCGCCCCTCGAGCGGCGCGGTGCTCTTGGCACCGCCTCGCGAAGCGGGCCATAGTGTTGCTCCGGGAATAGGAAAGCGGTCTCCCATTCTGCGAACGCCGTAAGCGCGGATGGGTTCTCGAGCGACAACCGCTGAATCCCAAGGTGGCCGTCGACGTACCAGCGTCGGCGCTCCAACAGGTATCCGGTGTCCGCGCCTCCTCGGACACTCAAGACAAGCCGTCCATCCGACACTGGAACCGCGACGTTGCGCAACGTGTCGTTCGGCAGCGCGTCACCGTTCCAGATGCCGCCCATCGCACGTCACCTTAGTTCTGGTGCAGCGAGACCGGCCACGTCGCGTCGACGTAAGGCCCGGAGACGGTCGCAACGGATCTAGCGCTAAGCCACGCCAATTGTTCCGGTGTTGTGACGCCAGTAACCGCCGTCTGCCAGCCTGTCGCCGCGGCGGCTTCGATGAGTCCATTCAGCACCGGCGCTGCAGTCGAAGACCCAGGCGACGCGTGAACCCAAGCCCCCTCTATCACCATCCCGTCAACCGGTAAACTTGACAATAGGGCGAATGGCGAGCCGCAGTCGAGATCCACAATGGCGTAGATCATGACGCCTCGCCCGCGCAAGGCAGTAATGCGCGCGACACTGATCTCATCGAGCTGCCGATCGAGTAGGCCTGTGACGGCCAGTCTGTATCGAGCCGGCGACAACACGTTTGGATTGATGTAGCGGTCTGGGTCGATGTCTCGGATAAATGTCGCGGGCACGCGGACCCACAGCAGCGCGTCATCTCCGAAGCGCGCGACCGTGTGCGTCGCGTGTTCGATCGCCAGGGTCCATACGGAGTTCGACAAGCGGCTCCGATCTGCGGCGTCCATGAAAGTGCCTGCGGCAAGGGTATCGCCCGCAGAGCGGCGGAGTAACGGCGCGGCCCAGATTCCGACTACGGTGTTCGCTCGCGGATTCAGTGTGGGTGTGCATGCCGCTTCAATTCCACCATGCAAGACTGCCTCGTGGACTGCTTCTTCGACGCCGCGCTCGTCTCCGAACTGCTGGAACATCGCGTGATCGTAGACGCGATATTCATTCCGCTGCGTTTGCGAGGCCGCGCGCTTCGCAAGGTCGAGCGCGTAGCTCGCCTGGCCGCGAAGGGCTCCAGGCGCGTCCTCGTATTCCGAGGTACCTATGCCAACGCACAACGTAACGTCTTGGCTGTAGCCTCGGAAATGAACAGGGAAGCGGTATGAATCGAATAGCGCACGCACGAACTCGAGAGCACGAGCGGCTGGTTCATTGCCGGAAAGCAAAACGCCGAACTGATCCGACTTTACTCGTACCACGAGGTCGGCCGTCTTCGTCAGCTGCGTAAGCCGATTCGCGACCATCTTCAAGAAGCTGTCGCCAACGTCGTCGCCATACCGGTCGTTGATCACCGCGAAATCAGCAATATCGAATAACACAAGCGCCACCGGGGGACGGTCGTCGCGCTTGAACCGATTCGTTGTGTAGGTGTCGAGTGCGCGCCGGTTTCCGAGACCAGTCAACTGATCAGTCTCGGCAATGTTGGCGTTGATTGCGCGCTGTTGCAGCAGGGTTCTGACGTAAGACTTCGCAAGGAACGCTGCAGCAGTCAGGGCGAGCACCAAGAGGAATGCCCAACCCCAATATGCATTCTTCTGTCGCTCGAGATCGGCATAGATGTCACGGACGGATAGCGCGACGATTGCGGTTACCGGATAGCCGGGGACGGGCTGCCGCGCATAGAGCCGACGATGATGGTCGACCGGATCGAAAATGAAGTTCGATGACTCGTCGGAAGCAACATAGCGTTCGAGCGCTTCACCTGTCGGCAAGGGTGTACCGTCAGACGATGCACGCACGAGCAGCCGGCCGTCTTGCCGAAACGCGAGCACTGCACCATCCGTTCCAAGGTTCGCATGGTTTGCGAAGCTCTTCGTGAAGAAGTCGAGGGGCTCCGACACCACGACCACTCCTGCGAAGCGGCCAGCATCGTCGAATAACTTCCGTGTGAATTGCAGCGTCCAGGCGTTCGACACTCGGCCGAACACTGGCGCGCCGATGTACAGCTCGTCCTTGACCGAATTTTGTTGTGCGACAAAGTGTTCGCGGTCGCCAAGATGCACGATTGATTCGGGCGACGTCGGCCAGGCCTGGACCACCTTCCCGTCTACATCGACGAGCGTGACGAGCGTTTGGTCTGTCGGGGCAAGCAGCCCGGCGGCGACCAGGCGGGTAAGGTCGACCTTTCCCTTGTAGTTTCGGTACTGGAAGGCGACGGTTCGCGCAAGAATGTCCGCAGCGGCTGTCCGTTCAGAAAGATAGTTGGCATAGGATCGCGCGATCGCTGTTGCTCGCGCATCCGCTGAACGATTTGTGAACTGCTCGGCTGAATTAAGTGCCTGGTCGACGATAAATACGACGAGCAGGCAAAGTGCGACGAAGACGGCGAAAATCGCGATCGTTGCTCGTTCGATTCCCTTGGGATGAACTTGAGGGTCGGCAGCCTCAACAGCCTTTTTTGCGAACAGCATCAATCTCACTCCCCGGTGCAATAGCAGCCCACGATCGGCTGGAATCCGGCGCCCGGCCGGCATCCTTATCTTCGTCAGTGACGTATCGGGTACCGGTTTCTCTGACGCGGTTTCTCGAACAATCCATCTGATAGTCGGTCAAGGCGATAGCAATCGTTTCGGACGCCCCTGTAGGCTTATATCCGCGCTTCGCGATCGCCTTCACCGTAAAGTCGACGTTGCCGAACGTGTCTTGCCGGACCGACTCGGTCTGCAGGTACAGCGTCCGGGCGGGAGTGTCCCGAATCAGAAAAACCGGCTCTGCCCTTGCTACTGTTGCCAGAACGATCAAAGGAAAAATTGGGCTCCTGCAGCGCATATCTGTGTCATCGAATCGCTTGGTTAGGTGGATGATCGACAGCTCTCCCGCTGGCCGCTTGATGGGAGGACGGTGACGGGTAGGCCACTCGCCGACAAAATATTACAAGATGCGTCAGTCAAAATGAACCAGTTCCCTGTGGCTTTTGATCACTCCTGTCACTTTTACGAGGACTTTCCTGCTCAAACACTTGGCCAGTGTCGCGACCGATAAGCCGTCGCAACCTCGACCTCGCACCAACCAGTCCAGCGGCAGCGCGCGGTTTCCAACTTTCATTTGCATACCGAATGATATTCGGCAGCGGTTGCTCAAATCTCTCGTTGTTCGCGCTGGATCGTTTGTTCGCGAACCTCCTGGTTCATCGCTTCGATAACGGTCGACTTATCAAGCTTTCCGGTAATCGCCCGCTGCGCGAGCTCGACATCGTTCGTAATGATCTGAATGTCATGAGACGCGCGGGTTACGCCGACGTAGTAGCTTCGGTCGCCGAACACCTTCGCCTGCGCCTGAAACTCTCGCTCGCGCTCCTTTGGGTCTTCGCTGTCCGGCATGTTCATCGCAAAGATCGCCGTGTTCTTTGACGCCCCCTGCGCCGCGTGGACGGTCGACGCATACGCGTGGTCCCAGTGCTGGCTCGTCTCAAGATTCACAGCATGGTGGCTGATCATCCCTCGATCGTCGACCTCGAGGACGGCATGCTCACCGGCGAGCTTGACGACACGCGCGGTCTCGCCGTTCTTGAACGTCTCGTCATTGCGCGTGAGGCGGACAAGATCACCGACAGCCAATAGTCGAGATTCCGGGTCGTAGACCTCAACCTTGTTGTGCTTGGCGGGCTCCCACGCGAAGGTAGATCCATCGCGCTTGGTGAGGGTCACCACACCAGATTCGTGATCGACGCTTTTCACACGGGTATAGTCGCCCTTGTCGGCGTTGATCTGCTGATACGTACGATTGAAGCGCACGACGTCACCTACGCTGTAGTACTGCGCCTCTTTGATCTGCGCGCGCGTGAATCCCTTCGAGATGAGGATCTCGTGCATCGATTCCTTCTTCGACAGTTCGCCGCGTTCCTGCAGACCTTCACGCACGCCCTGGTTGATCGCTATGCGATCGCGGTTCAATGCCGTTATCGTAATGTTCCGCGAGCGCTGCTCCGGGCTCATGGCCAAGATCCGATCGACCGTTGATGTCACAACTTCGTCGGTCGTGAGAACCTTACCTTGCTTCGACAGGTACTGAAACGACTGAGCATTCCGCTTGAGTTCGATGTCGGTGAGGCGCGTAGTTGCATCCAGCTGGTTTCTGCCGGTGATAATGTCCACGACCTCCTTCATGACGTCCGTCTTCTGTCGGTTGATGTCCGTCATGTAGGCGGTCGAAATACCATCTTTCTGCGCGAGTTCGAATGGTTTGCCGGCCTCGACACCCTGCAGCTGGAGCGTGTCACCCAAGTACACAACTTTCGCGCCGGCAAGCTCTGCGAGCCGGTGTAGCTGCGCCATCTGCCGCTGCGCGAGAAACGACGACTCGTCTACCACCCATACTTCCGGGCGGCGCTTGAAATCCGGTGCGTACTGCTGGGCGAACTCGATGTCCTTCTGCAGTTGCCGTTCCTTGATCTGGAACATTGCGACCGTCTCTGCTGCGATGCCAGTCTCTTTCACCATCACCTTTGCGGCTGCGCCGGTCGGCGCCATGCCTCGCACGACGTACCCTTCTTTCGCCGCGATTTCGTTCAGCGTTCGCAGCATGGTGGTCTTTCCGGTGCCGGCCAGCCCCTGGATCGCGACGAACCGGTCTTCGGACGTAAGCGCAAGCACGATCGCATCGCGCTGACCGAGCGTATAGGCAAACTGCTGTACACGCTCCGCTTCGGCGATGTGCTCCTGCACCTTGGCCTCGTCCAGCACCACCGGCGCTTTACCCTGTTCCTGCTTGACGAAGTCGAGGGCCCAGCGCTCGCTCTCCAACATTTTGCGCGTGGTATAGCGTTCATCTGGTAACGGCACCAGGTCGCCGTTCTTCTCGAGCTGCTTAAATGCTTTCATCACGTCCTGGGGAGATACCCGGCCGGTACCGTGGACGACCGCGGTCTCGACGAGCTCGGACTTGTCCACTACTGCCTCTCGCTCAATCAGGTAAGCGGCGGCAAACGAAAGCGCCTGGCGGCCCGTCATTTTTGCTGGCGGCTCGATGCCTTGCGCCTTGCGCTCTGCGGCTTCCGTACGCAATGCGGCGAGGTCAATACCTTGCTCCTGTGTGCGACCCTGCCAGTCGGTCAGCAGCTGCTCGTGGTCGACGTCGGTTTTCCGTTCTCGTGTCGCAAGCGCCGCGCGCTCCTTGTCGGCCGCGGACGCCGAGTCGAGTTCGAGTTGGCGCTTGCCGAGTTTTTCCTTGATTGCTGTCCGCCGCTGGCTGAAGTGCTCAATTTGATCTCGAGAGATTCCCTGGATTTCGAAGTTCCCGTGGCGATCCGGGTTCGACAAGCGGTACCCGAGCTGCTGGAGTCCGGATGCGAGCTGAGCGTTGTAGATGGCGCCGGCAAGCTTCTGAGTCTGGTAAATCTCTCGGTTGTCGATCGACCGCCACTTCCCGTCAGAGCGCACAGTCGCGTTCATGATGACGGCGTGGGTGTGGGTCTGCGGATCAAGATCCCGGCTTGTGTTGTGCTTGAAGAGCGCTGCGACCAGGTTGCCGGTATGTTCGATCGTGGTGACGCCGTTCTGAGTAGCACGCGTGCGGATCACGTTCTCTTCGAGATACGAAAGCGCGGCGTGCACAGCCGCTTCGTGTGCATCCCGGACGCCGGCGTCGCCGGCGACTTCAGCTAGAAGCGACACGCTCTTTGGGGCGGAGAAGGTCAGATCGATGCCGGGTTGGTGGTCCTGCTTGCGTTCTCCCGTCGCCTCGTCTGTCACCCATTTCCCGAGTTGCTGATCCCCGACCCGCCCCTCGAGCAAATTCAGAAACACACCGGGCTGGACCGGCCCGGTCAGGCCAAGACGGGTTGCGCCGGCCCCGAACCAGGCCGAGTGCTCTGTGTTCTCATCTTGCGTGTAATAGTTGTCCTTCGAGAAATAGCTGCGCGTCTGCGCTGCGCTGGCGATGTTGTGCAAACTCAGCATGGTTTGTCGCGTGCTCGGATAATGCCGTTGATCACCACGCCGAGTCGGTCAAGGGATAGATGCGATCATTCTCAACCGGCGCGCGCGCCTGGGATTTCGATGTTTGCCCACGTTACCCGCGCGTGGAAAGGTGGAATTTCCTTTCCACTGGTGGATAGCAGACACCGGCGTCGATCGCACACCCTTGGATCCGGACGACCAGGTCTATCGGTCGGGTGGGTGACATCGAGACATCAACCCGGAAATCGCGATCGTAGGTCTCGATCGATTTTCCCAAGGCTGCGTCGTACACAATCGTTCCTGGCGGCTTCAGGACCGTGTAAATCATCCGGCCCGGCGTAGGCGTCGTGACAGTGACGCGATCGCGATACAGCCGGTAGCCCGGTGTGACGTGGAATATCACGCTCACATACCCGTCGGACGCATCGGCCATCCGCATGGTGAACGCTTCACCGGGCGGCAGCAGCGTAGGGGCTGACTGCGCAAGTGCCGGTAAAGCCGGGGCCGCCGTAAGAAGGGCAGCTGACAAAAAATGGCGAATCAACTTCATGCTCGGTCTCCTTGCTCGGCGCCACGGCCCCAGCGCCAAGAGCCGGGGTTCGGTGGAACGATTTCACCCGTGTCCGGGTCGACGCCACCTGTCGCAGATGCGAGAATCTCTGGGTAAGCGATCCAGTCCGGCGACGGAGTGGCAGGGGATGCCTCCGAATTTTGACTCAGCATCGGCACGCCGTCGACGGGCGAAAACAGCTCGCTGAATGCTTTACGCTTGATAAATGACGGCTGGTTCTTTTGCGGCTTCACGAAGCCATACTTCACACGGGCAATTGGATATTCGCCGGGATAGACCAGATACCCCGTCATATTCGGCAGCCTCAACACCTGCGAAGGCAACGCGAGGTCGCGCAGCAAGCGGCGCTTTGCGATACTGAATCCGTCGCGCTGCGAGTTGACGCCGAACGACAGGGATTCATCCTTTTCTTCGACTTCTGTCTGCCCGATGATCTTCGAAAACATTTCCGCCGCTTCGGCATCGGTGACGCGCAAAAGCAACTTGGTTTGGCAACCGTTGATGATTGTCCTCGCCAAGTAGTCGCCGTAAATGTCAAGAAACTGGGGCATGTCCTGCGCACCAAGCATCATGCACAGGCCGTACTTCCGCGTGTTGCTGACCGCCAGCTTCATGATGTCGAGCTTCTGCAATGTCGGCACTTCGTCGACCGAGAGGTGCAGTCGCTCACGATGAATCGGCGTGAGGTTCAGTACCGCCTTGATCGCGATATCGACCCACAGCGAGAGGATTGGCTTGATCGCCTCCAGCATTTCCTCGCGTGTGGAAATGAAGATCCACGAATCGCCGTCGTCATTCTGAACCCATTTCCGGATCGAGAACGGCTCGCCGTCGTCGCGCAGGTATCGGAATGCCGAAAGCTGATTCTGTACAGTCATCTTCAGCGACATGCCGGTACGTTCGGTCTTCGGATCAACATACGACGCGCCGGCGGTGTTGCGGAGCAGCTGGTAGATTCCGTCGAGGTTGCTCATCGCAATCGACGTATAGAGATTCCGGTTCGTCAGATTGCCTTCGTTATGCAACGTCCGAACAACATCACGAAACACCTCACGGCCGGCGAGCGACCAAAAGGGGTCTCCCTCGCGCGGATCGGGGATCAGGCCATTCGACATGCTGTCGTAGTGGTACTCCTCTTCGATCTCGTACTTGATGTTCCAGTTTGGCGAGCGATCGTCGAACGGGTTCAACATGATGTCTTTTCCAGGGCGGTAAAACTCCTCGGCGTATTCACCGGACGGGTCGTAGACAATCGCCCGGATTCCTCGGGCGCGGACCTGTCTGAGGCGGTCGAAGAATTGTTGAGATTTACCCGTACCTTGTGCGCCGACAACCAGCGTATGTATCGTTTCTGCATTTCGCAGCATCGGGACGCCGGCAATCGAATACGGGCTGGCATCATCGTTCTGGCGTATCAGCCTTGTCAGCTGCCTTCCGTTTACGAGCGTTGCGCCCCGAAGATTTTTGTCGGCCATAGTGCTGCGACCGAACTCGTACCAGTAACCGGCGATCGCGACGCAAGTGCAAACCGTGACAGTTCCGACGATGATCAGAAATCGACGAAACGCGTAACTGGCGACATCCCACACCGGGTCGGTGAGGGCGGCTATCTGGTCGACCGGGAGATGCACCAACTGCCCGTTGACCTCGTACTCCATTGGGACGGCAGTCATCATGAGCACCGACCGTAGATGAGCGATGACGTTTGCGACTGCCATCCGCCAGATTTCGCGGTCAACAAAGAATGCGGCGTAGATGAAACCAGCGACGAAACCCAGGAACAGCGAAAGCAAGACGATGTTGCGGATCGCAACGAAGACCAGCTGAACTCGATGCGTCCAGATTTCAGAGCCCGTAGAGAAATCCTGGAAAAGCCCGTTTGGCTTTTTTTGCGTCATTTCTGGCCTCCCTGGAGAAACACGGAGGCGCGCTGCCTGGCCGCATCCTTCGCCCGGCGCTCGGCCGTCATGTCATTGCGCGACACAATCTCGGTCAGGAGAAATTCACAGAGAAATATCGCCTCGACCAGTTCCACCGGCAGCGCCGACACTGCCGACTTCGACGCAGTTGCTGTCCCTGTGCCGGACGCTCGGCGAGCTTCTTGCAGCAGAGTGTCGGCCTTCGCAATAGACGTTTGGACCGTTTCAATGAGCTGATCGACCGATTCGGCAAGAGCGCCGCGCTCGGCGAGCCGCCGGGCATATTCGGAAAAGGAGATTCCACGCGCCCGCGCGGATTTCTTGTAAAAGCGGACGACGTCGGGATTGTCGCGAAAACTGACTCGGCCGGTTTCGATGCCCGAGGGGGATTTCCGTGATGTCATGAAAAGCGCCTGGAATGAATAGAGCGGGCGCCCGTGGAGTCGAGGAAAAACCTCGCCTCGCATACGACACCGCGCTCGATTACGGCCCTCATGACTGCATTTTTGTGCAGCGACAGTAGCACGTTGAGCTTCAATCCGCAATAAGCGCTTTGTTTTCATAGAGCTACTTATTGATTGTCAGACGTCGAGCATTCGACTGTCTGACACGGAACGCGAGCATTGACGTGGTTCCCACGGCGATCAGCATCACTTCGCGTTCTTCGAGCGCTGGCGCGTCTGACCACAAACCCCATATTCGGCCTAGCGACGGCGCACATATCTAAGTGACGCGTCAGACACATCGCAATCCACTGTCTGACGCTGGCCACCAAGTAGCCCAATCATTACATGGCATTCGCAATTCACTACGCAGTGCGAATCATATAGATCGATCCCCGTTTCGTCTGACGTTGGACGATATGACGGTTGCGGCACACCGGGCCATCAAATGGCCATCTGTGACACCGGTTTCGCCGGGTGTCTGACGCCGAAGGCACCGCGCCATAAGGCGCGACACACCGCAACAACGTTGCATGGTGTGTGACGATCGTCTTAGGGGGCGGGGATTCCCCCGCTTCCTAAGACGATCGTGGTCAACTTCACTTCAGGTTTGGGCCGTTCGCGGAGCCGTCACCCCGTGAGGTACGGCGGTTCCCGCTCAAGGGAATCGGCGTAAACGGGGAAAACGCGACGGCGTAGTTTGGATCGTGAGCGGTTGATTTTCGGCGTTCTCACCTCGAAGCGTAGCGGAGCGGTTCAGTGCAACTTCGGGAGTAGGGATGGAAGGTGAGGTAGCGGGGAATGTGCAGGTTCGGCGCGAGAGTGTGGGATCGGTAAGACGTGGTCAGCAGGTGAGGCGGTAGCGGAATGATGAGCATTGTCCACATATCCACGGTGCCCAACGAACGGCCGTGATCGATAAAGATCACGGAGCCGTTCGCCGCGCGGTGTTGTCCACACGTAAGTGTGCGGCAACACCGATTTGGGCGCGGGGCGCGGTGGACATGTGGACAATGCGGCGCCGGGAAAATTTGGGCGCGTGCGGATGATCGGTGTACCGCTCGACGTCGGTGTCGGGCGGGGAGTCGGTGATTTGCGGAATGCATGCATTCCGCAAACAAACGTGATTTTGGCGCGCGCCGGATTTTCACTCGACGACGGCGAGTGGGAATCCGGCGCGCGCGTCGTTGAGCTGGTCCGCGGACTGATTGCGGGCCAGTGAAGATTTTCGGACGCGCACCGGCGCGGCCGAACTGGATGAAATTCGCGCGATCCACATATCCACGGTGCCGGACGCCCGGCCGTGATCGATACAGATCACAGAGCCGGGGGCCGCGCGGTGTTGTCCACACGGAAGTGTGTGGCAACACCGGGGCGAGCGCGGGGCGCGGTGGATATGTGGATCGCGCGGGGTTGCGAGTGTGCCAGGGTATTCGGCACGCTCGCCTGAGCTTGCCCGCTTGCGGGCAACTGGATGAGATTTGCTGCTATCGCTTCGGAATGGCAAATGGGTACAATGCGCGGCGAGGGCCGATATCACAATGGGGAGAACCCGAAAATGAGTGAGCAATCGGAAAAAGCAGCGCGGAAGCCGAGATCGATCGAAGACGAGATTACGAAGGCGGCAGCCAAGTTGAAACGGCTGCAGGATGAGCTGCGCGAAAAGGTCCGGAAGGATCGCGAGCGGAACCAGAAGGAAGTACTTGAGCTGCTGCGTTCGGAAGGGCTCGACGAGATTCGGGCGGAAAAGTGGAAAGTGCGGCTCGAGGCAGTGAAAGCGGCGCTCAGCGAAACCGCAGCGAAGCGGACGCCGGCACCGGCCGCCCAGGGCGAAACGCCAGCTACTGTTGCGGACGGCGCGTCGGTGTGATCGTTGGGGCAATCCGGCGAAGCGCGCAGTTTGCGCTGAGCGGGATTGCCCCGATTCGTTTGCGCAGCGCGCAAACTGGATAAAGCATTGGTCGCGGGCTGGCGGGTGGTCGCGGCGTAGCGGCGAGCGCCCGCCAGCCCGCGACGCCGCGCGAAAACGTAGCGTCGTCGGACCGAACGGGCGGTTTAGTAGCCGAGCCAGTCGAGAATTTCCCGTCCCTCGTATTCCTCACGGTCGCCTACGTCGGCCAAAAATTCCGCGAAATTTCCGTCGTGCCTACGAACCTCCGCCTCGGCCTCCGCACGCGTGATGGTCATTTCGCACGCGTCGCTATAACTGTATACGACCATATCTCGATCCTCCCGATGCAGGGGGGGCGCCCGCCGGCGCGGGCGTAAAATTCAAACACGCTGATACGCTTCGACGTGGATGTCCGGAAGCCGTTTGAACCGGCCGTTTTTGATTCCCCACTGGAGCACGCCACGCACATCGAGCCAGTTCCGGATCGACATTTTTTCGCTCACGGCGGCTTTGATCTCCGACCAGTGAACCGGGTTCTCGCCAATGGTTGCGGTGAGGATGGCGAGACACTCATGCTGTTGGTCTACGTTCATCACTTTTCCTGTTGAGTGGGTGAACGATGCTTTACAGGGTGAACGCACCGTTGTATGCGGCGCGCTGGTCGTCGGTGAGCTTCGCCGCGTCAATCTGCGTCGCGCCGTGGAAAATCATCAGGGCGTACGGATCGGCGAGAATTCGCGCCTCGCGGCACAGGATCGGGTCGCCGTCCCCGCTCGGTCGACGCGAACGCCAGATATTGATCGCTCGCTCAAGCTGCTCGATGCTCAGAATCGTTGCGGTGTTCATCGTGTGCTCTCCGTGATAGACGCTGCGGTTCAGCGCTAAGGTGACTTCATCCGTGAATCGGGCAGGGATCGCCCCGCGCAGCAATGCAGCTTGAACAGTTTTCGAGTTCGTCGCACATCGCCGCATCTGCTTCCCCACGCTTCCATGCGTCCCGGAGAAACGGTTCGTCTGCGAACATTGTCGGCAACTCTTTGCGCCCATTCCAGTAATCGTTGCGCCCAAGAGTCTCGGCGTCGCATTCAACATCGATCATGTCCCAACTTTCCGGGTCAGCGATTGCGGCTATCCGGGCAAGGGCGAACGAAACACGAATATCAAGACCGCGCATGGTTCAACTCCGTATGTGAAGGATCGAAAGCGCGTCACGGCGGACGCGCACGAGGTTAATGAACGATTCCGAGGGCGTCGCGGATTGCGCGCTGTGCTTTCGCTGAGCCGAATTTTTCGCCGTGCCGGTACCCTCGGTCGTAGACCGCGATGGCCGCGTTAATTTGTTCCGGTGTCCAACCAGCCGGCAGCGTGAACATCTTGTCGCCGTCTGCGTCGTGGACCGAAATATGCGGCGCGAATCCGTCGTCGCTTGTAATCGCGTAATGGCCTTCGGTGATACCTTCGATCATCAGTGCGTCAGCTTGATAGGTCATCTTGAACCTCCGTCTGGTGAAAAGTGGTGATGTGTTGGGCGCGCTAGTCCGCAATCGTTTTAGATCGCGCTAGATAACAACGTGGGATCGCGTTCTTCCACGAACTTCCATGCAAGCATCCATGCGTCCTCTCGGGTTCTGGCGTCGGGAATCGACAAGTCCGTCCGGGCAAACGGCGAGGGCGAATTGACCGTCACAACAAACAGATCAATCCCGCCTTCCTCCAGCAGCATCCCGTCGTTGTCGGTGACCAGAACGTTGGGGACCATGAAAACGTCGAAACCGAGGTTGACCAACCGGTCTTGCATTTCGACAAGCGAGAGAGTTGAGGCCATGGCTTTCTACCTCCGTCCTTGAACGGGTTATTGTCAAACCGGCGACCAAGCGCCGGACGTGAGGCGAAACAGGGTGATCCGCTGCACGCAACCGCCTACGGTCGTTTCGAGCCGCACCGCGCGCGCATCGTCATCGGGACGCGTCCAGCGATGCAGGACACGAATGGGCGCGTCGGCCGCGCAACCGAGCCAGTACGCCGCGATCAAACGAAGCCGGTTCGAGCGCCGCGCGAAATCTGCCTTTTGGTGAGCCTCGGGGGGTGCGGGGGGAACGCCCGCGTTGTTGGCGTGGCTGGATGGGTTGGGGGTGTTTGCGCTCATGGTTTCGTCCTTTCGTGTCGGGTTGTGGATCTGCCTTCCGGAGCCGCCTCGACGCGTTTTTAGCGGGGTGGGTCAGGGGTGCAAGGGAACCGTGGAATACCGGAGCGCGCGTAGCGCGCGAGGATATGCCGCGAAAGTCCCTTGCACCCCTGACCCATTCCGCTATGCGTCGAAAAGAGGCGGGCCGGAAGGCAGATCCACGCGCTTAACCCGATACGAAAGGATGGAGCGCAAACACAGCTTTCCCCGACCCGTCCGGCCACACGACGCGGGGCCGCTCGCGGCTCCGCGTCCCATCGCCCGGCAACGCCGGGCGCAAGACCTGCAGTCCGCCCGCGCGCAGCGGGCGCGTAGTCCGCGAGCAAGCGAAGCGCGCAGCGCCGGGACGGCGCGCAGACGTCAGGGATTGAAGCCCGTCAGGGGCGAGACTCGCGAAGCGAGGCTCGACGCGCAGCGCGAAAGCCCGGCCCGGAGCGCAGCGGAGGGAGACGCCCAAGCCAACGAGCCGGGCAAGCGCCGCCAGTACATGCGACAAAGCGACATGCAAGCGAAACACGGCACCGGGCCGGTGAGCCTTTACGGGATCGACAGAGGCAAGGAAGGTGAGGGATTTCGGGAGCCAGTCACGAATAGCTACGACCTGGTGCGCCAGCGAACACTGGAAGTCGCGCGCGAGGCGCCAGCGGGCAGAGTGCGCCCGCTGGCGAAGGTCTGGTCAGTCTCGCGGCGGCATGCCTTCGGCTTCCGCTACAGCCGCATCGTCGCGGCTGTCGTCTGTTGCTTCCGCAACGTCGGCCAGCACGTTCCCGTCGTTCGTCCCATCGCTTTCGCTATCGCCGGACGCCGCCGCGTCGTCGTCCCCGTCATCTTTCATGTCCGACGACGTAGCAGCGTGGTTGCGCCAGAGCGGCCGCGATCGGGTTTCGGCGCGGGCGAAGTGATCGGGAAGCCAACCGGTACCGCTCACGATTCGCTCGGCCTCGGTCGCGGCGTCGCCCTTCTTCAGCTTCGCAATCCGCATGCCTTCGGCGGGCGACACGGCGACGGTCACGACTTCCGCGATGCGCGCCTTCGACACGTGGTCGAAGTAGCTGGCGCGCGTCGGCTTCCATTCGTCGGCGAGATTGAGGTTCAGCGCGGGCATCAGCGCATTGATGCTGTGTGCGCCCTCGTCGGTAGCGACGCCATCGACGCTTGCGCCAACGTACTGCGCGAGGATGAGCATGAGACGTTCGTCGGGCTGCTCGATGCACCACGTGAGCAACGCGCCCGTGTCATTCGGGACAATACCGGCCCATGCACCCCGTTGCTCGCCGAAGAGACGATATGGCAGGTCGTCGGCAAGCTCCGTTGCGTGTTGCTCGACCTTGCCAGTGTGGTCGTGCCACTGAATATCGATCGCGCTGGCGGCTTGTCCGGGAGCATAGTCAGTGACGAGAAAACGGTGGACGAGCACGGCAAGCGCGACGTGTGGCTGGCGCGCGAGCGCCATGCCGACGGCGGCGGTGCGCCGGGCATTCAGGCGCAGGGTAAGCGTTCCCGAATGCGGGCCTTTCAGGTTCGGGGCGAGCGACCCGGCCCCACCGGTCGGCGCGGCCGACGATTGCGCCGCGCCGTCGTGCGGCTGCGGCTCGTCGCCGTCGCTTCCCGCCGTTGTCGGCGGTGCACGGCGGGTCCAGCCGCGCAAGACTTCGAGCGCCCCGTCATTGTCGATGGTGACGACAGCGCCAGCACCAGCCTTCTGGAGCGGGGTGTAGACAGACAGCGAGTCCTCGATGGCTGCATAGCGCAGAGATAAGGCGGTTTCCTCGTCACACAGGCGCTCGTAGGTTTCTTCATCGATGTCGTCAGCCTCCTGCTCCAGCTCGATTGCCTCCATCCGTGCGTCGATCGCATCCATCTCTTGCTGTTGCGCTTCGGTCGGCGGAACCACAGTGGCGGGCACGGGCAGCAATACTGCTTTTGCGTTGTAGTCGAAAACTGGAATCGGCTCGACCCAATCCCAACCCTCTTCTTGAACCTTCGCGGCAATGACCGTCAACTGCTCGACCGCTACGCGCTCCATGAGAGCATGATCGGAGTACCACGCCGTACCTTCATCGGAAAACAGGTCGCGGCGCACGACGCCCCCTGCGGCCTCGTAAGCGTCGATGCCAACGAACAGGGCGACGCGGCTGCTTTGGAAGTCGCGTTCGCCAGCCACCAGCTTGCGGCGGATCGCATGCGGCTCACGGTCATGGGGCTTCGCGTCAAACCATGCGCTTTCCTGCTCGGCGTGGCTATCAGACAGAGCGAGCGCCTGCATCTGGTCGGCTCGAATCTCGTCGGCGCGGAACAGATCGACCAGCTTTGGCGAGACGCGGGCGAGCTTCAGACGGCGTTGTACGATCTGCTGGCTCGTGCCGTAGATTTCGGCAATCTCCGCGACCGTGCGGCCCGCGTCAACCTGCACGCGATATGCGTCGCACTGGTCGGCCGGGTGCATCGGCTCGCGCATCTCGTTCTCGCTGGTACTGATCAGCACCGCCGCCTCGACCGACACGACGGTGCAGCGAACCTCCTTGTCGAGGCTGATCCGGCCACGCTCGACCAGTTCCAGCAGGGCCAGCCGCCGCGATTCGCCAGCGGCCGCGCCGAAGGTCTGCGCCCGCTTCGCGCCGACTTTCATGGGATGCACGATGATGTTTTGCAACAGACCGACACGGTCGATGTTGTTGGCGAGCGCCGAAATGCCGGTGCGCTTCGTGCGCCGAACATTGAACGGAGACGCGACGAGACGCTTCAAGGGAATGAGGCGTTCTTCGCCTGCCTGCAGGTGGGCCTCGGGGGGTGCGGGGGGAACGCCCGCGTCGTGGGCGAGTGCCGGGATTTCGGTGATCACTGCGTTCATACACCCTCCTTGCTGTGGTGGAAAATCGCTGCCTTTCGGAGCCGCCTCGACGCATGGGAGCGCCAGCGGGAAGGCATGGCAGGGGCGCGAGCAAGGCCGCACGCGGAGCGCAGGCGAAGCCGAGCACCGAACGGGCGCAGGGCGCGGCGTAGCGAACCCTTGCCATGCCGGCACGCAGCGCTATGCGTCGGGATGAGGCGGTCCGAAGGCTGCGCCACCGCAGCGCAGGCGATGGAATGCAGGGAAACGGGCCCGAAGCCCGGCACTCGCCGGCGCGGGCCGGTAACGGCCCGAGCCCCCTTCCGCGCGGCAGGCCGCGCGGCTGGAGGGGGCGGCTAGCGCCGGGGCGGGACGCCAGCGGCGGCCGAGCCCCAGGAGCGGACAGCCCGTGTGTCCGGCGCGCGGAAATTGGCGGCTTGCGTGCCTGGCGGAGCCGGGCGCGCAAGGTGCCGCGCGCCGGCTGGCGAAGAGGAAGGGCCGTGATCTCGCCTCGAGGCGACGGGGTCAGCTACCGCCGCCCGCGCCGTCCGCTCGATGCGGACGGGGTGGGCTCGCCACGCGCCGGTGGAACAGACCGCGGTACAGAGACTGGCAATTGCGTTCCAGTGGTTGCCCGGGCCCGCCGGGCCGGGCGAGTCGTGGAACATACCGAGCGGCGATCGCCGCCGGCGCCAGGTGGGCGCCGGCGGCCGGTTGCTATTTCGCGGCGTTCCGCAGTCCATGCACGACGCCGGCGTCGAATGCTGCGATCAATGCAGTACGGATGCACCAGACCGCACAATCGTGAAAATCCAGACGATCGCGATAACGTGTCTTGAGCGTGTCGATATGCAGGTGCTCGCGCGCGATCGCGGCGAGCAACGCCTCGAATTCGGCTTTCTTCATGGTCAATCCTTCCGCACGTCCTGGCCGAGCTCGAACGCATCGCGCAGCGCATAGATGAGTTCGCCGATTGTCATCGTCACCTTGTCGCCGTCATCCGTGCCCGTGATGCGGCCGCTGAAATGGTGGTCGACGATGGCGCACAGCAAATGCTTGATGTAGATGAGTCGCATCGTTTTTCTCCGTATTCACTGGGGCGGCCGCGGCGAGCGGCCGCCCTCGTATCGTCAAGAAAGCTGCACTGCGCCGCAGTGCTCGGCCAGGCAGAACGCGAAGAACCAGTTCCGATAGAGTTCGGCGAACAGGTGATCGTGATCGGCGTCGATGGCCCCCAGGTATCGACTGAAATCGTCGGCAAGCTTTGCGCTGGTCCGTGAGCCGATCGTTCCCGACGTGATCGAGAAATCAATCAGTTCCTTGAACGGGCCGACGTCTTCTGCGATCGCGCCGTTCGTGTGGCAGATCCGCGAGGCGCCCAGGGGAATAGCCGGGTAATTCGCGATCTCGGCCAGACGTTCGCGAAAAATGTCGTGCATGACGTAGGTTCCGGCGCTGAACTCGAACGAATTTCGGTATCGGTAAATGCGCCCCATGTCCAGGTCAGCGGCGCGGTGCGGAAACCGCGGCGCGCCGTCGAGTCGGACGCAAAACACGTCAACCGGGTCGCGATTCGCGTCCGTGCGAGCGTGGTCGCGCTGCTCAAGGCCGGAATAGGCGGAAACGATCAGTCGCATGGTCAATCTCCTTTGATCGGGTGTCAGGCCGCCGCGGCGAGCGCGGCGCCGGCGACGGGCGCCGTCAGGCGCGCCTTGGCGGCCGCGAAGTAGGTCGCGTCCAGTTCGATGCCGATATACCGGCGGCCGAGCTCGCGCGCGGCAACGCAGGTCGAACCGGAACCGGCGAACGGATCAAGTACGGTGTCGCCGGGCTGCGTAAATGCGGAAATGAGTGTGCGCAGCGCGGAGACAGGCTTTTCGGTCGGGTGATGGCGGTTGCCGCTGTACTGGAACGGCATCACGTCGGCGATCGGCTGTGCCGGCGCCGCGGGCCGGCCCTTGGCGAGCAGATAGGCGGATTCGTGCTGGTACTTCACCAGGCCGGCTTTCGACGCGTACGACTTCGTGAAGACGAAATGACCGGCGACACGAAAGCCGGCCGCCTTCCAGGCGTCGAAAAACAGGTCGACCTTGTTCCAGCCGTAGAACGAAATGCACACCGCGTCACGCTTCAAGACGCGGTACATTTCGGCAAAGGCTGGCGCCAGCCAGTCGCCGTTCACGTCGTTCGCGATCGAGCGGCCGCTCCGATCGCGGAAGTTCACGAGGTAGGGCGGGTCCGTCACGATGCAGTCGACGGATTCAGGGGCGAGTTTGGGCATGGCGACCAGGCAGTCGCCGTTGTACAAATAGCTCACGGTCAGCTCCTCAGAGTTGAGATAGGGGCAGCCGGAGCGATAGGGCTCGCAAACCGTGCTACCCGGAGCTGGCGAGCGCCCGCCGGAGAATGGGGGGCAAGGGGACCGTGGAATACCGGAGTGCGCGAAGCGCGCGAGGATATGCCGCGAAAGCCCCTTGCAGGAGCAGGGCGCCGTGCGACACTCGTCGCGCGCGGCGCAATGGTCCGTCCGCCAGGCTACGGCGGGCGAACGTGGGCTCCGGGTTCAAAGGTCGACTGCAGTGACCAGGCGAGGGCAACGACCGGCGAGCGCGCGCAGGGCCGGCGAGCGGTGTTGCGTCATGGACATGAGCGCCACTGCGATCGCAGATCGCCGGGCGCGATCGCGATTTCATTGGCGCGGCCGCGCAGCGGCCGCCGCCCGAAATTTCACCCGTGGGAAGCATGTGCCGGCCGTGCTGACCACGCTGAACTTCGGTCGCAGCCGGGCAGCCTAGGGGCGATCGCCTCGGAGGAAAGCGCCGAGCTGCTGCCGTTGATACCCGATGCTGCCGGTTGTCTCCTCGACTACCGCATCGGGCCGCAGGATTCCGAGCTCGACCTGGCGCGCGAACGCCGCTTTCATCACCCGCCGGTAGTTCCGGCCCCCGGCGAAGAGGATGCGTCGAGCGGACGCCGGCCACGCTGTCGGCATGAAGCGGTCGAGCTCGGCGAGCATCGCTTCGGCGCGTGCCGGCGTCATGAGCTGTTCGTACGGCTCGATAAAGGTGTCCGGCTTGACGAACCCATGCAAGGCGGAGAGGATCATCACGGCTGGCTCGCGCGATGGCTGGACGTTCGCGCGAAACGTGCTGTACATCACGCCTCGATACAGGTCGATCGCCGGGGCTTTATGGTTCAGCTTGGTGGCGGAGCACGCAAGTACGACAAGGGCCGAGGCAGCCTGATTCACGAGAGGCATGGTGTTCCCCATTACGCGTCGAACGCGAATTCAAATGACGTTTGCGCGCCGGCGGTCGTTGCCTTGTGCGCCCAGGCGTCGCGTGCATCGCTAGGCAAGTCGCTGTAGCGTACCGTGTGAGCCACCAGCTGGTCGACATCATGACCGAGATTGAGACCGAGGCGATCCCTGAAATCCGTTCGCCGCGCGATCTCGTCATGCTTCTGCTGCTGCTTGCGTGAGAGGACCAGCGCACCGTAGCTCAGGTACCGCCGATAGCCCGCCGTGATTCCGCCCGGGTGGAAGCCCCGATCATGCATAGCGGCCAATCGATCCGCCTCGAACTCGAGGATCATCTCGGCCGACTCGGCGTCGACGTCGAAGCGTTGGCCGGTTCGCACCTCCCAAGTGCTCTTTCCGTCGTCAAAGTCCAGGATCGTCGGGGCACACGGCGCATCTTCAGTGAGGGCCTCAAATAGCGCATCTCGGAATCCCGTCCACTGATCCGCGGTTTCGTCCCATTCCTTCCCAACACGCAAGAACAGCGGTTCCGGCATGGGCGCCGGCGCGAGCGGTGCGACGTCCGGCACGTGGTAGCTCATTCCGTGGAGGTAGATATCGCGATAGTCCGCCCAGATCGCGAAGGGTGCCGCGAGCCCCTGCAGCGATTGCATTGCATCGATTGCGATCATCATCGTAAGCGGGAGCGTCTGGAACTTCGTTCGGGTACCGGCTTTCCGGGCGCGGAGCATCTCGTCGCGGTCGATGGTCATCATGTACCGCACCAGCTCGCGGACGGTCGCCGCACCGAATGTGTCGGGCTCGATGCACACGTAGCCTGCCTGGATCGTCCTGCCGACCCAGTTCCGTCGAGACCAGTCGTAGCGGATCGCGCGGATGAATCGGTTCAGCTGCTGCAGGCCTCGCGCGTAAGCGTATCGGTCTTCGTCGAAGCGGATCATCTCCGTGAGAGAGCGGTCATCGGACTGCTGACATGCCCAGCAGCCGGTGCGCGCGTCGCAATGGCCGCGACGCACGCGCTTGCCGGCCGTCGCTTCCTCGAACGTCAGGTCCGACACGACCGCGCAGCTGCTGTTGCCGGCATGGGCATAGATGCGCTTCGTTTCTTCGAAGTCGGTGTAGCTGATGCGCAGGCCAGACGATACCTCGCCGATGAATTCCCAAACATCTTCCGTCGTCCAGTCAGCGATCGGACAGAGGGTAAGTTCGCGGTCACTGTTGCGCACCGGCGCATCGGCGCGATCGCCGCGCGCGGTCATTTTCGCCTTTCGGCGATCGCTTTCGTCAAACCGCGTGCCGAGCAGCACCACCGGCTCGGCATAGCCGGCTTTCTTTGCCTCTCGGTACAGTTGATTTCGGCCGACGCGGCTCGGCTCGATCTTCAACGACACCGAGCAGTCGGAGTTCGTGCCGGCGTAGCTGGGCAGAGCGCGGCCGGTGAGGATGGACATTTGCCAAGATGTCGCCAGGGATGGCGTCACGACTTGCACGCGTACCGCGATACCATGTATGCGCCCATACTCGGCCATCTTCGCGAGCTCGCGATGCGCATGCTCGACCATCTCCGGCGACTCGACCAAGGTGTCGGCAGTGATGACGCAAACGAGCGGATGACCGCCTGCAGCCGCGTGTTGCCGTGCAGCTTCCAGCGCAAGCGTAGACACGACCCCGCTATCCTTGCCGGCGCTGAACTGGCAGATCACCATCTGGTTGGCTGCGAAAAGCGCCCCCAGCGCCTTGATCGAGCGCGCGACGCGCTGATCGAGGGAGGGGCGCACTTCAGCCTGCTGGAACATTTCGACCGTTTGCATAGGGCTCAGCCGAAGTACCAAACTTGGCACTGATAGACCGCATCACGCGTAAAGCGATCGCGCAGATCCGGTTCGAGCTCGTCGTTCGACAGGATCCGCTCGAACAGATTGAGGATTCGAACGCAGGCCTCGCCGACATGTGAACCTACATCGCACTGCATGATTTCAACGTCTAGTTGATTCCAGACTGCAGCGTTGATCTTCTCCCGCACGGTGCCGGCCACCACCGTGTCGTCTGGCTCCTGATGGGTCGGGACGGCGAAGCCTGCAGCCGCAAGCTCGCGGCGTGCCTGGTCGTCCCATCGAGCGGGCGCTTCGGCTTCGCATCGGAATGCATACCGGACAGCGGCCTCATGTTGCGGCGATCCTTCCTCGCTGTCGACTTTAACTGCGACTTCGAAGTATTCGCCGAACCCGTGCGTGCATGCCCGGACGATGAATCGTGCGCCCTCTGGTGGCTCACCCAAAGCCCGGATGATCACCTTGATGAAGGCGCGGCATTCAGCCCGGCTGCGATTCTTGAAGTTCTCGTTTGCCAGCTGGACACACGGTTCGTCGGCCGGTGACGGGCCGCAATCGATAATCAGGTTGTACATTTCACTTCCCCTATGAGTTACTGCGCGATCAGTTCTATCGGATCAGACATCACTGTTCGGAGTCCGAACGCATCGGTTTGCGTCGAGTCTGAATGCTGCTTTTCTCAGCTGTCGTCGTGACTCAGTGGATGTCGCGTCTCACAAAAAGGCTCGCCCCTGTCGCCGAGCGCGGAAAGCCGTGAGCGTCAGTGGTTTCCGCCAGCATTGCGTCAACGTCCATCTGTACGTTGGATCCTGATCGACGGCTGCCGGTCCGATGTACGCCGATGACCTCGAGCAGCTGCAGGCGGCCGGCACGGTAATCGTCGATCGTCATCATGGCGCGGACATCCGGTGCCAGACGATCCGCGTAGCGCAACGCGAGACGCTCGAGCACCAGTTCGATCGCGCGATCGCTGAACCGGCGCGACAGCGTGATCCGATCCGCAGCCAGGTGGACTGTCAGACGGCCAGACGACGTCAGCATGAAGTGCTCGACACGCTCGACCCTGCCACCGTTGGCGAGGCGGGTCGCCTGCAGTGGCAACACGAGCCGGGCGACCTGCAGGTCGCGCGGGCCGTCCATCCAGTCGATTGCCAACTGCGATCCGTTGCCGCGCTTCGTAACCGTGATCGCGAAAGACGTTGCTGGAAAGGCCTCGCGCAGGATCGTCTGCACCAACTGCACGGTATCGACTAGGGTGATTGTGTCGGCCAGAACGATGGCCGGCGTGGCAGCGTCCGGACTAGTCCGTGCGCGAGCCGCTTCGGTGGCACGGGCGCTGCGGCTTTCGGTGGTAAGCATCATGATCGACCTCGATAGAAATGGAACACGACAACGTTCGGTGAGGCGCCGGCGGATAGCGCCGGCGCGTTCGGGTTAGCCCTTCAGCTTGCGCATCTCTTCCGCGAGCACCCACATGGCACGATTAAGGCGAAGATCCTGATCGATGCCAGTCACACTGCGGGTAGACGTCCGGCGGCCAGCTGCTGACCGACCATGCAGCCCACCCTTGATCACGTTCTCCTGAACACGCTGGAACGTGGCCCAGAGATCGGGGCGCGTGTCTTCGGTGCGACGTGCGCGGAGCAGCTGGTCCTCGGTGATCGGTGCCGGTGCTTCTGTCGCGTCATACCGCAGAGCCAGCACGGCGCGTGCGAAAGCCTGTTGTTCGCCTTCGTCGAGCTGCACGGCCTCCATCCCGTCCTTGCATTCGCGGATCATGTCGAAACCGTCGAGCACCTCGTGCGCACCGTTGACGACGTGATCCACAACGTCCCCCTTGTGCGGTACGCGGATGTCGTTCGTCTTGTCGCCGCACACGAGGCCGTTCTGGCAAACGAAGCGGAAGTAGCCCGCCAACATCTGGTAGCTGCTGGATCCGTCGTGCGAGTTCAGCAGGATGATTTCCGGCGTTTCTGGGGATGCGACCTGAGAGGCGTGGCGCAGGCGCAGCATGTGCTTCGTATGCTCGCGCTTCGCGTCGACGCGCACCCGGGTTTGGCAAACCATGAAAGGCTGGAATCCTTCGAGGCGCAGTTTCGTGAGGATCTCGATGGTGGGGATGTAGGTGTAGCGGTCGGAGCGTGAGTCGTGCTTGTCGGCGGCGAAGATCGACGGCGCGACCTGCCGAATTTGCTCGTCGGCGAGCGGCGTGCTGGAGCGAAGGATCGGGGCGTTGTAGCCAAACTTGGTTGCGAGTTGCATGGTTTTCTCCGTTGAAGATTCAGGTTTGGTGCGAGGCGTCAGGCGTTCGCTGGTGTCCGTCAACACCAGACGACGTGGTCGAAAGCGACGGTGCGTCGGTAGTAGTTCCGTCCATCCCACGGCGTGTACGTGTATTCCATGTACGCACATTGAAGGACTACTATCCAATGGTGCAGTCGGTTCGTTTCCATCGTGACCTCCATCTGCGGTTGGTTTGCATTTCAGGCCGACCGGGACCCAAGATTCCGAGTCCCCACGTAGGGGTTGTGCCGGTGCTGCCTGGACTTCGGCAGAACTGCTGCCGCCAGTCCCCTGAGTTCGTCGTCCCGCGACTAAAGGAGCCTGCCGGCGGGCGTGTTCAAGGGCGGTCGCAAAGCCGCATGCGGAGCGCAGCCCGTAGGGCGAGCACCGAACGGGTGCCGCGGCCGGCGCAGCGGCCCCTTGAATGCGAACGACGGTGGGCTACGGTCGCGTTTGGGACGGCGAGCTCAGGGGACAAGCGGTATGCGGAAAATTGAGACAGCACGGGCTCGCCGCGCGGCGAGCGCCCCTTCGAGCGGCCGTGGCCGCGAGACTGGTCAGGCAGGTGCCGCGTGTCGCGGTCGTTCGCGACACGCGGTTGCGCTATGCTTTGGCGTGATCGTGTGAAATCAGAGACGAGTCGATGCTCATTCGTGAACAGGGACGCCTCATCAAGGTGCTGCGCGTCGAGCCTCCCAAGCAGCCCCCGACCAGGGGGCGCCGGCGCGAACACGTGCTCGGCACGTTTCGCGCCGACGAGCCAATACCACCCGCGCTGCTCGACGCGCTGACCCGCGACGAGCGCAAAGCGCTCGCGCGCTGGCTCGCGGTCTACCGGGAAAGCCAGGCGCGCACGGATGCGCGCCCGGTGCTGGCCGCCGCGCCCGCGCAGCTCGAGTCGCTCGTCAGCGCACTCGAGGTGGCGGCCGACACGTTGTCTGCCGCCGACGCGGATCAACTATGGGCGCAGCTGCATGCGATCGCGCGCACGTTGAAGCGCGCCGGCCATCTACGGCCGCGCGCAGCGCGTCGGCCGCCGGCGCCGCTGCCTGGCCAGCAAGATTTCTTCGACGAACGCGACGAGCTCGAGCAGCTAGCCGAACAGTAAGCACGCGCCACGCCAGGACTACCACCATGCATCCACACCGTATCGTCGAGGACACCGGCCGCACGCAGATCCCGACTCGAACTGCCAACAATCAGGATGGGCAGCGCTCGCCGTGGCTCCGCTGGTGTCTGCGCGTATTCCGTGTCTTCAAAGCACCATTCAAGGTCCATTGAGAGGCTTGACCAGAGATCGCCATGTCGAACCGACGCGCACCTTCATCACGACGACATCAACCGTCCGCGCACGCGAAGCTCGCCCGAACCCTGTTGCTGCCGATGCCACGACAGAAAGCAGAGGAGCTCGCATTGCAGTATCACGCGGCGTTTCAAGCGATGCGCATGGGCCGCGGCTCGGCGCACGGACTGGCTGTTTTGCTCCAGCTGGTGGTGCTTGCGGGCTTCGTCGACGAAGCCCGCAAGCACGAGTTGCGCGTGGAGGTACTGCTGGCCACCGAACGCGGTATCAACGCCGCGCTCGAGCGGGGCAAGACTTGCGGCGAGTGGGCACTGGATCCGCAGACTGATGAACTCGTCGCCGCGCTGATCGGGTGGCACGATGATCAGCTACGCGCGGCGCCGTTGGCGGTGTTCGCCGAGGCGCTCGAGCGCCTCGAGCGGATGCGCGACGGCCGATCATATGATCGGCCGCCGGCACGGCGGGGCGGTACGGGATCCTGGCTTGGTTGAGCTCACTGAAGCGACGTCGGGCGGACCGGGTGTTGCGATCCGCTCGCACCCCTGATATATATACAGTATTGTCGGCGGCAGCGGCCGCCGTGCGGTGCGGAGAGCGGAATGGACAATTTGATTTGAGTAGTCAAAGTTCGCGATCGCGAAACCTTCACGCTACCGATGTACGAGCTAGACGGCATGCGCGCGGACCTGGTACGTGCACCACGGAGTCGAGCATGATCGCCGCGCCGATGCTCGAGCAGCGCGACACGATGGTCGCGCTCGGATGGACCGTGGTGAGCGACTACGGCTATTCGCATCGCAGCGGCTGGACGATCGGCGTCTGCCGTGTACGCGACAAGTGGGTCGTCGAGCTGTGGGATGGAACGTCACTCCATGCGAAGGTCAACTCGCCTGTGGCGGCCGCCCGGCTTCATCGGGAGCTGGTCGCGGAAGCGGAATCGAGCACACCCGGCGATGTCGACGGACAGCACGAGGTATCGAGCTGATCAGGCCCAGGGCTCGGCGGCAGCCGGGCCCGGCACTTCAATCCCCGTCGTATGTGAGATCGTGCCACCGTTGCGAGGTACCGCCACCTGACCGGCCACGAGGAAATTGCTTGATGGCAATCGCATGCAGCGCGCGCTCGTCGCGCGCGGGATCGCCGCAACTGCGTCGCACTTTCAGGTCGCGAACGCGGCCCTCATCGTCGAGCCACACACGCCCAGGACGTTCCGGCGGGTCTCGCCGGATCGCGGAACTGCGCGAGACAACATGCGGTCGATCAGCGACATTGACGTCCTCTTCACTGGTGGGCCTGGCTGGACTTGAACCAGCGACCAATCGATTATGAGTCGACTGCTCTAACCGACTGAGCTACAGGCCCGAGTACGTGGTCGGAGTGGCAGGATTTGAACCCGCGACCCTCTGGTCCCAAACCAGACGCGCTACCGGACTGCGCTACACTCCGAGCGGCAATTTCGCCGTGTTATTCCGCGTCCGGAATCAGAAACCGTTCGCGGTTCTTCGCATTCACAATCCATTGAGGCGCCTTACCACGCCCGCTCCAGGTCGCGCCGGTTTTCGGGTCACGATACTTCGGCGCAATCGGCGCGCGCGTGCTCGGCGCTGCTGCGCGCCGGCGTCCGAAGAGTTGGTCGGGCGTGATGCCGTATTCGGCGATCTGTTCGCGAATCGCGGTGATGATGCCGTCAAGCTCAGCACACCGCGCCTCTTCGGCCTTCTGTGCCAGTGCCTCTGCCTGCGCTTTCAGTTCGAGATAGGTAGCCATGAATGGGAAAGGATTTCCTTTGAGAGATAGCTCTGGAACGAGCGACCCATTATATCCGCGCGCTAGATCTGAATCGATAGCTTCGAGACTCGGCCTGCCAGCATTTCACTTGAGAAAGAGCTGCAGCATGATCGCGAGGCCGCCGAACACTCCAACGATCCCTGCGAAACCTCCAGCAGTCCTGTTGACGCTGCCGACAAGATAGGTCAGTCCTGCGGCAACTGCAAAGGTGAGGATACCGCAGCACATAACCGCTAGTGGGCTGGCACCGGATGAAAAAAAGCTACTTGGTACCATGCGAGCGATCTCCAATTTATCAGGCATCCTGATAATTTTACATAACAGATACTAACGCCGGAATTGGTTGTGGCGGCTAAGTTGTAATGTCCGCCGGCTAAGTTCAGATGTCCGCGTTTCGACTCATCGTTCGTGTGCGAACCATTGCAATCATCGCCGCATTCAGCGTCTGATCAGCGCTCGGCCACCACGTGGCCCGACAGCGATAACGACGATCGAGCTCCGCTTCGCGTTCCGGATCGTCTTCGTATACGTGTTCGACGATATGGTCGGCCAGCTCGGGACTGCTCGAATCGACGATCCGATAGACTTTCTTGTGCGAGGGCTCGATAAGGCCAGCGAGATAAATCTTATTCGCATTGCACAGTACTTGAAGTGCAGGCCAACCTTCGCACTTGTCGATGGCGGTTGAAATCCGCGCTTTTCCGGCGGCGTCAGAGGGTGGCGGCACGGCGCGCGCATAAAAATAGCAATTGCGGATACGGCC
>NZ_JBNCAB010000035.1:0-69371 GCF_049805555.1 Burkholderia sp. DN3021
GGCTGCAGCCGTTCGCGCCGCCGGCGCCCGCCGTGCGCACGGTCGCGCTCGATGCACGGGCCGACCGGTGGGTGGCGACGGTCGAAGCGGCCGCGCCGGTCGCCGACGGCGTCGCGCCGACGCTCGAGGAGGCGCAGGCGCTCGCGAACGCCGGCGCGTTCGACGAGGCCGAACGCGTGCTCGCGCAGTTCTCGGCGCGCGTCGGGCCGCATGCCGACGCGTTCTACCTGAACGGGCTGATCGCGGATGCGCGCGGGCGCGCGGCGGAAGCCGGCGACTTCTACCGGAAGGCGCTGTACCTGCGGCCCACGCACCACGAGGCGCTGACCCATCTCGCGACGTTGCTCGACGTCGGCGGCGATCGCGCGGGCGCGCAATGGCTGCTCGAGCGCGCACGGCGCTCGGCCGGCTGACACGAATACGGGACCGACACCGCGATGACCAGAGGAATCCATGAACCGCGACGCCGCTGCCACTGACGACACGACGATCGACGTCGACGATTGCTGGAACCGGATCGGCACGCACGGCGACCGCTCGTGCGAGCGGCTGGCCGACTGCCAGCGCTGCCTGAACTGCCCGGTCTACGCGTATCACGCTGCGAAGCTGCTCGAGCGTCCGCTCGGCGATGCCGAGATGGCCGACGCGACACGCCGGATGAGCGCGTTCCGCGCGACGCGCGTGCGCGACGACGGCGGCGATACGCGCCACGCGGCGCTGGCGTTTCGCGTGGCCGACGAATGGCTCGCGCTGCCGATCGGCGTGCTGCGCGAGATCGCCGGCACGCGCCCGATCCATTCGCTGCCGCATCGCCGCAATTCGGCCGTGCGCGGCGTGGTCAACATCCGCGGCACGCTGCGCATCGCGATCTCGATCGGCGCGCTGCTCGGTCTCGACGCAGGCAACGGCGGCAACGGCGGTGGCGACGGCCGTTTCACGCGGCTGCTGGTGGCCGCGCACCAGGGCGAACCGGTCGTGTTTCCGGTCGACGAAGTCGAGGGCGTGCTGCGCTTCGGCGCATCCGACTGGGTGCCCGTGCCGGCGACAGTCGGGCGCGCGAGCGCCGGCCTGTCGCGCGGCGTGCTGTCGTGGCGCGGCAAGTCGGTGGGCCTGCTCGACGACGATCGCCTGTTCGACGCCGTGACACGGAGCATGCGATGAGCGGCGACGACGATCTGAGCCACCTGTCGCTGCTCGAGCTGTATCGCGAGGAGACGCGTACGCAGACCCAGGCGCTGTCCGAGCGGCTGCTCGCGCTCGAATCGGGCGAACCCGATTCCGTCGCGCTCGAGGCGTGCATGCGTGCCGCGCATTCGCTGAAGGGCGCCGCGCGCATCGTCGGCGTGCCGCTCGGCGTCGACATCGCGGGGCGGATGGAAGAATGCTTCGTCGCCGCGCAGGCCGGCACGATCGCGCTGACGGCCACGCACGTCGACGTGCTGCTCGCCGGCGTCGACCTGCTGGTGCGCGTCGGCGATCCGCAGGGGGCGCCCGTGTCGCCGACCGAGATCGACGTGTTCGCGGCGGCGCTGACGGGCGCCGATGCCGCGCAGACGATACAGGCGGCCGTCGTGCCGCCGTCGGCCGTGCCGTATCGCGAGCACGACGGCGCCGCGAACGAGTCCGTCGGGGCCGGCGCCACGGTGCCGCCGCTCGCGGTGTCGGGCACGGTGCCCGATCCGGTCCAGGCCGGCCGCGTGGCCGGCGCCGGCGCGATGCGCCGCGTGCGCGCCGATACGCTGAACCGGCTGCTGAGCCTGTCCGGCGAATCGCTGGTCGAATCGCGCTGGCTCAAGCCGTTCGCCGAATCGATGCTGCGCGTGAAGCGTGCGCAGCGCGACGCCGCCCGTTCGCTCGATTTGATGTACGAACAGTTCGCCGACGATCTCGACGCGAGCATGCTCGCATCGATGAACGAAGTGCGGCACATGCTCAATGACCTGCAGCGTTCGCTCGCCGAGCGCATGGACGAATTCGACCGCTTCGAGCGGCGCAGCACGCATATCGCCGAGCAGCTCTACGACGAGGCGCTGCAATGCCGGATGCGGCCGTTCGGCGATGCGACGCGCGCGTATCCGCGCATCGTCCGCGATCTCGCGCGCTCGCTCGGCAAGCAGGTGCGCTTCTCGATCGTCGGCGAGGGCACGCAGGTCGACCGCGACATCCTCGACCTGCTCGACGCGCCGCTCGGTCACCTGCTGCGCAACGCGATCGACCACGGCGTCGAGTCGCCCGACGCGCGGCTCGCGCGCGGCAAGCCGGCCGAGGCGAGCGTGACGCTGGAGGCGCGCCACAGCGCCGGCTCGCTGCTCGTCAGCGTGATCGACGACGGGCCGGGCGTCGACATGGACGCGCTGCGCGCGGCCGTCGTGCGCCAGCGCCTGACCGACGACGAGACGGCCGCGCGGCTGTCCGATCCCGAACTGCTCGAATTCCTGCTGCTGCCGGGCTTCTCGATGCGCGATGCGGTGACCGACGTATCGGGTCGCGGCGTCGGCCTCGATGCGGTGCAGGAGATGGTGCGCGGCGTGCGCGGCGCGGTGCGGATCTTCAGCGAGCCGGGCGCGGGCATGCGCTTCGTGCTGCAGTTGCCGCTCACGCTGTCGGTGATCCGCAGCCTGCTCGTCGAAGTCGGCGGCGAACCGTATGCGTTCCCGCTCGCGCACGTGCGTCGCACGCTCGAGCTCGCGCACGACGACATCGACGTGCTCGAAGGGCAGCCGCATTTTCCGTTCGACGGCCGGCGCGCGGGCCTCGTCGCCGCGCACCAGTTGCTCGATGCGGGCGAACCCGACGGGGCGCGCGGGAGCACGGCGGTCGTGGTCGTCGGTGGCGAGCCCGAGCTGTACGGCGTCGCCGTCGACCGTTTCCTCGGCGAACGGATGCTCGTCGTGCAGCCGCTCGACAGCCGCCTGCACAAGATCCAGAACATCGCGGCCGGCGCGCTGCTCGAGAACGGCGACCCCGTGCTGATCGTCGACGTCGAGGACCTGATCCGCTCGGTCGACAAGCTCGTGCGCGGCGGGCAGCTCGCGCGGCTCAAGCGCGACCCGCAGTTCGCGCTCGTCGACCGGCGCCGCCGCGTGCTTGTCGTCGACGATTCGCTGACGGTGCGCGAGCTCGAACGCAAGCTGCTGGAAAAGCGCGGCTACGACGTGACCGTTGCGGTCGACGGGATGGACGGCTGGAACGCGGTGCGCAGCGATGCATTCGATCTCGTCGTCACGGATGTCGACATGCCGCGCATGGACGGCATCGAGCTCGTCACGCTGATCAAGGGCGATCCGATGCTCAAGCGCGTGCCGGTGATGATCGTGTCGTACAAGGATCGCGACGAGGATCGCCGCCGCGGGCTCGATGCCGGCGCCGACTACTACCTCGCGAAGAGCAGCTTCCACGACGAGGCGCTGCTCGATGCCGTGCACGACCTGATCGGGGGCGCGCGCGGATGAACATCGGCATCGTCAACGACCTGCCGCTGGCCGTGGAGGCGCTGCGCCGCGTGCTCGCGCTGCGGCCGGACCACCGCGTGCTGTGGGTGGCGACCGACGGCGACGAGGCCGTGGATTTCTGCATCGCCCACCCGCCCGATCTCGTGCTGATGGATCTCGTGATGCCGAAGGTCGACGGCGTGGCGGCGACGCGGCAGATCATGGCGCGCGCGCCGTGCGCGATCCTGATCGTGACGGTCAGCGTCAGCGCGAACACGTCGTCGGTCTACGAGGCGATGGGCGCGGGCGCGCTCGACGCGGTCGACACGCCGACGCTTGCGCTGGGGCTGTCGACCGACGCGTCGGCGCAGGCGCTGCTCGCGAAGATCGACCAGATCGGCCGGCTGCTCGAAAGCCGCACCGCGGTGCTCGTGCCGCCGGGGCCGACGCCCGCGCGCGGCCAGCCGGCGCTCGTCGCGATCGGCGCGTCGGCGGGCGGGCCGACCGCGCTCACCGCGCTGCTGCGCGCGCTGCCGGCCGATTTCCCGGCTGCGATCGTGATCGTCCAGCACGTCGACCAGGCGTTCGCGCTCGGGATGGCCGAATGGCTCGACGGCTATACGCGGCTGCCCGTGCGGGTCGCGCGGCAGGGCAGCGTGCCGCAGGCCGGCGAGGTGCTGCTCGCGGCGACCGACGATCACCTGACCCTGTCGCCGCGCGGCGTGCTCGGCTATACGCGGCATCCGGTGGAGACGCCGTACCGGCCGTCGATCGACGTGTTCTTCAACAGCGTTGCCGACGGCTGGCAGGGAGAGGCGCTCGGCGTGCTGCTGACGGGCATGGGGCGCGATGGCGCGCTCGGCCTGAAGGCGATGCGCGCGAAAGGCTGCTACACGATCGCGCAGGACGAGGCGACCAGCGCCGTCTACGGGATGCCGAAGGCGGCCGCGGCGATCGGCGCGGCATCGGCGATCCTGCCGCTCGAACGGATCGCTCCGCAGCTGATTTCGCGCATCGCGCGCGTGCCGCGCGACTGACCGCGCGTCGGGGAGCGCGTCACCGTTTCGGCCCGGTGCGCTGGCGCTGCATTGCGTGCGATGCGCGGCGTCGCGTACAATCGCGGCCTGCGGAGATGGCATGCCTCCCTGCGGTCGTTGCGGCGCGTTGCGCGCGGCGCGGCCCTCAACCGCCGGTTTGCCCGGCTGATGATGCCTGCGTGTTCCTGGGTTGTCAGGAGGTCGCAGGCCGTCCATGCGGTATTCTGCCGCCCAGGTTTTGATGTTCTGTCGAATCTGGAAATCATGTTTTTCACGACTTCTGCCGACCTGCTCGCGACCGTGCGCTACGTGTGCCGCTGGCTCGCGCTTTCGGCCCTGCTCGGCGCGCTGGCCGGCACGGCTTCCGCGCTGTTCCTGATCGCGCTCGACTGGGCGACCGGTACGCGCATGACACATCCGTGGCTGCTGTGGGGGCTGCCGGCCGCCGGTTTCGCGACCGGGTGGAGCTATCATCGTTTCGGCCAGTCGGTCGCGCGCGGCAACAACCTGCTGATCGACGAGATTCACGACCCGAAGGCGCTCGTGCCGAAGCGGATGGCGCCGCTGGTGCTCGTCGCGACCGTCGTCACTCACCTGTTCGGCGGCTCGGCCGGCCGCGAGGGCACGGCCGTGCAGATGGGCGGTGCGCTCGCCGATCGCGTCACGCACATGTTCCGTCTCGACCGCGAGCATCGCCGCGTGCTGCTGATGGGCGGCATCGCGGCCGGTTTCGCGTCGGTGTTCGGCACGCCGCTCGCGGGCGCCGTGTTCGGGCTCGAGGTGCTCGCGATCGGGCGCGTGCGGTACGACGCGCTGCTGACCTGCGTCGCGTCGGCGATCGTCGCGGACGTCGTGTGCCGTGCGTGGGGCGTGCATCACACGGCCTATGCGATTCCGTTCGTGCCGGCCGTGTCGGCGACGGGGCTGGCCGTGACGGTCGTCGCGGGCATCGCGTTCGGCGTCGTCGGGCGGCTGTTCGCGTTTGCGACGCATGCGCTGACCGCGTGGTTCCGGCGCGTTGTCCGCTATGCGCCGCTGCAGCCGGTGCTCGGCGGCCTGCTGGTCGCGGCGGCGGCCACCGTGCTGAACGTGACGCAGTATCTCGGCCTCGGCATTCCGACGATCGAGGCCGCGTTTCACGGGCCGCTGCCGCTCTACGATTTCGCGGGCAAGTTCGCGTTCACCGTCGTCACGCTGGCGTCGGGGTTCAAGGGCGGCGAGGTGACGCCGCTGTTCTACATCGGCGCGACGCTCGGCAACGCGCTCGGCCAGGTGCTGGCGCTGCCGGTGCCCGTGCTCGCGGGGCTCGGCTTCGTCGCGGTGTTCGCGGGTGCGGCCAACACGCCGATCGCGTCGACGATCATGGCGATCGAACTGTTCGGCGCGGATATCGGCGTGTATGCGATCGTCGCGTGCGTCGTCGCGTATCTGTTTTCGGGGCACGCGGGGATTTATCGCGCGCAGCGCGTGGCGGTGGGGAAGGGGGCGCAGGCCGAGGCGGAGTGAGGCGGAACCGTGGGTCGAGGTGTTTGCCGACGGAAGCCGGTACCCGGTGACCCATCGGATCACCTGGCACGCCGGCATCCGTTACTACTTCGGCAGCTTCGCGACGTTGCGGGCCAGCAGTTCCTCGATATCGACGTCTTTTTCCGCCAGCAGCGCCGTGACGATGCCGGTCAACTCCCCGAGCGTTTCCTTGACCGATTCGCGGATCGTATCGACGACGACCTGGGTGCTGCGCTCGATCTCGATGTTGACCTTGTCGTTGACGCCCTTCGCGTCGAAGGTCGTCGCGCGTCGCGTTTCCGGAATCAGCCAGATTTCAAACCAGCCTTCGTCTCGATTGACGTCCGAAACCGTGAGGCTGCAGCCGTTGATCGCGATATAGCCCTTCGCGAACACATAGCGTTTGAATTCGGCAGGCACGCCGATGCGAATCATCCGGTTGTGCTCGGACGACGCGATGTGCAGGATGGTCCCCGGGAAGTCGACATGGCCGGACAGCGGATGCCCGCCGATTTCCGCGCCGTCCTTCGCGGCCCGCTCCACGTTGATCCGCGCGCCGGTCGCCAGATCGGCCAGCGTGGTGATCTTCAGGCTCGGCAACATCACGTCGAAGTCGATCAGCTCCGGCGAATGGATGGTCGTCACCGTCAGGCACACGCCGTCGACGGAGACGCTGGCGCCGATCTCGATGTCGTCGGTAAACCGCTCGGGGAATTCGATGCTGAAGGTTCTCAGCTCCCCGTGATCCTTGATGGCCTTGATGACGCCAACGCCCTGGACAATTCCTGTAAACATGATCGAACCCTCGTCGCAAATTTCCTGGTCGACATGATAAGTGATCCCGGAAAAAGCGACGCGGCGGCGCGCGGCTCAGGGGCGGCCGGCGATATTCGCGGACGCAAAAAAGGCCGTGCACGTGGCACGGCCTCGATCCGATTCCGGTCGGGTCAACACGGCCCGGCGGTGATGATCCCACCGCCGGGCCGTATCGCGACACGCTTGCGTCAAGCCTCCGCCGGCTCGCCCAGCGGCCCGGCATTATCGTCCGCCATGCGCCGCGGCGAATCGGCAAGCCCCTTCGCGAGCTCCAGCGCCTGCCGCTCGAACAGCCGGCGGTAGATGCCGCCGTCGATGCGGATCAGCGTGTCGTGGTTGCCTTCCTCGATCACCTTGCCGCGATCGAGCACGAGCAGCCGGTCGAGCGCACGTACGGTCGACAGCCGGTGCGCGACGACGAGCGTCGTGCGGCCGACCATCAGCCGCTCCATCGCCTGCTGGATCAGCAGCTCGCTTTCGCTGTCGAGGCTCGACGTTGCTTCGTCGAGGATCAGGATCGGCGCATCGGCGAGGAACGCGCGCGCGATCGCGACGCGCTGGCGCTCGCCGCCCGACAGCTTGATCCCGCGTTCGCCGACGAGCGTGTCATAGCCGTCCGGCAGCGCGACGATGAAGTCGTGCGCACTGGCGAGACGCGCGGCGCGTTCGATGTCCGCGCGGCTCGCGTCGGGGCGCGCATACGCGATGTTCTCCGCGAGCGTGCGGTGGAACAGCACGGGCTCCTGCTGGACGATCGCGATCTGGCTGCGCAGCGAATCCTGCCGCACGCGCGCGATGTCCTGCCCGTCGATCGTGATGCGACCGCCCGACACGTCGTACAGGCGCTGGATCAGCTTGATGAACGTCGTCTTGCCCGACCCCGAGTGGCCGACGAGGCCCACGCGCTCGCCGGGCGCGATCCGCATCGAGAAATCGTCGTACAGCGGCACCGGATGGTTGCCGTAGCGGAACGTCACGTGCTCGAAGCGGATCTCGCCTTGCCCGATCCGGATGGCAGGCGCGCCGGGGCGATCGTCGATGCCGAGCGGCTGGCGTTCGAGCGCGACGAGTTCTTCCATGTCGTTCACCGAACGCTGCAGGTTGCGGATGTGCATGCCGACGTCGCGCAGGTAACCCTGCAGCATGAAGAACATCGTCAGCGCGAACGCGATGTCGCCGACGCTCGCCTCGTCGCTCGCCCACAGCCGCAGCGCGACGCCGATCATCGCGGCCTGCATCGCGACGAGCATCGCGCCCTGCAGCCCGCCGTTGAACGTGCCGCGCACCCACGTGCGGCGCGTGCGCTGCCGCCACTTGCCGATCACGCGCGCGAGCCGCGCTTCCTCGCGCGTTTCCGCGCCGAACGCCTTGACGACCGCGTTGCAGCTCACCGCGTCGGCGAGCGCGCCGCCCATGCGCGTATCCCACAGGTTGCCGAGCCGCGCGGCCGGCGCGACGACGCCGAGCGACACGGCGACCGTCACCGCGATGTACAGCAGCGAGCCCGCGCCGACGACGAGCCCCATCACGGGCCAGTGCGTGCCGAGCAGCACGGTTGCGCCGACCAGCATCGCGACCGACGGCAGCAGCGCGATCAGCACGGTGTCGTTCAGCAGGTCGAGCGCCCAGATGCCGCGCGTGATCTTGCGCACGGTCGAACCCGCGAAGCTGTTCGCGTGCCAGTCGGTCGAGAAGCGCTGCACGCGGTGGAACGATGCGGCGGCGATCTCGCTCATCATCTTCAGCGTGAGCGTGATGATGTTCAGGTAGACGCCTTGCCGCAGCACCGTCGCGCCGATGCCGAGCGCGGCGAGCGTGCCGAACGCGACGACGGCGGAATGCCACGCGGCGGCGCGGTCGGTCAGGCCGGTCGACAGCGCGTCGACGAGGCGGCCGGCGAACAGCGGCGTGAGCACGTCGGCGAGCGCGGCGAGCAGGGCGAAGGTCGCGACCGTGGCGATGCGTGCCGGCTGCTTGCGCCAGTAGCGGATGGTGAAGCCGAAGACGGCCTTGAATGCGTGGCCGCCCAGATGGGAGGTTTTTCTGGTCATTTATCATTGCCCGGCGCATCGCGCGACGGGACTTTCCGGTTCGGAGAACGTCGAAAACGCAACAGCCGGAGCCGCGTGGAAAACGCGGGCGGAACGAAACGGGCTGTCGGGAAAAGCGCGGCTGACGGGTTAGCGAAAAACTCGGGAGCCGGCGCGGACGGCGGGCTGGATCAGCTGCGCCGTGGGACCACGTTCGGGAAGGTTGCTGGCATTCGGAACATCTGCACCTCCCCTGAAGTGAACGGTTGAAAGGACGCCGAAAAGACGTGCAAAGATTTTATCAGCAGTGTTCCGCACGCTGCAACGTCTGACGAATGCGGCGTTGCGGCGTCGATACGGTTAGTATTCAGGGTTCCGGCCCTTCTTTTTAGGGCTTTCTGCGAAGCGGCGGCGCAGGGGGGCCGGCGGGCGCATCGATTACACTTCGGCGTTCGCGGCACGCCACGGTGCGTGCGTCCCGGCGCGGCCCGGCACGACGAGCGGCCGCCCGATGCGGCCCTCGAAGATTCACCCCCGATACACTCCTGAGGAAACGATGAGCGACGTTCAGCAAGGCATCCTGGCTCCGATCGACACGGCGGCCCGATACCTCACTTTCACGATTTCGAATGACGGCAATGTAGCGGCGGCGCTGGCCGCACTACGCGAGATCGTCGATGGGCGCGACACGGTCGTCGGTTTCGGACAGGCACTGGCGGCGCACCTCGGGCGCCCGGTTCCGGGGCTGACCGACTATCCGGCGTTCGCGGTGAAGGACCGCACGCTGCCGGCGACGCCGGCCGACGTGTGGGTCTGGCTGCGCGCCGACGATCGTGGCGAGATCGTGCTGCGCGCGCGGGCGATCGAACGCGTGCTGGCGCCGGCGTTCGCGCTGCAGGACGCCGTCGACGGCTTCCGCTATTCGAACGATCGCGACCTGTCCGGCTACGAGGACGGCACCGAGAACCCGACCGGCGACGACGCGCTCGACGCGGCGATCGTGGCGGGGCAGGGCGCGGGGCTCGACGGTTCGAGCTTCGTCGCGGTCCAGCAGTGGCTGCACGACTTCGACCAGATGGAGCGCATCCCGTCGGGCGACATGGACAACATCATCGGGCGCCGCCGCTCGGACAACGAGGAACTCGACGACGCGCCCGAGTTCGCGCACGTGAAGCGCACCGCGCAGGAAAGCTTCGAGCCGGAGGCGTTCATGCTGCGCCGTTCGTCGCCGTGGTCGGACGCGCGCCGCGCGGGCCTCTACTTCGTTGCGTTCGGCTGCTCGTTCCGCGCGTTCGACGTGCAGATGCGCCGCATGAGCGGCGCGGACGACGGGATCGTCGACGGCCTGTTCCGCTTCACGCGGCCGCTGACGGGCGCGTATTTCTGGTGCCCGCCGATGAAGGACGGCAAGCTGGACCTGTCCGCGCTCGGACTGTAAGCGCCTGGTTGTATCGATGGACGGGCGGGCCGCGCATCGTGCGCGGCCCGCCCGTTTTGTTTTTCAGGCGTTGATGGTGTGCCGCGCGCCGCTCGCCGCGCACGTCACTTCAACGTCGTCTCGATCCGCGTGCCGCGCTTGATGAACTGCGTCACCGGCGTCTTCTCGCAGATCTCGGCGAGGCGCTGGCGTTGCGCGTCGTCGAGCGGGCCGTCGAGCGTCACGACGCGGCGCACGTATTGCACGCCTTCGCGATCGGCATGCAACTCGGTGCGCACGTCGATGCGCGCGGCCGGCCACGACTTGCGCTGCATATACATGCGCAGCGTCGCGGCCGTGCATTGCGCGAGACCGGCAAGCACGAACTCGTACGGCGCCGGCCCACGATCCTGGCCGCCTTCGCGCGGCGCTTCGTCGCCGGTCAGCGCGTGCGTGCCGGCCTGCAGCTGGACGACGTAATCGGGCGCGTCGGCATCGAGGACGGCGGCGGCATGGATGAGCGACATGGCAAGTCTCCGGTAAGCGGGAAGAAGGAAGCGGGCGCCGCATGGCGGCGCGAAGCCGTCAGCATATCGTTTCGATCGTAACGGCGTACGCAGCGTGGTTACGCGTCGGCGACGCCCGCGCTGCTGCGCACGAGCGCGGCGATGCGCTCGCGCACCCACTGGTGCGCGCGATCGGTGTCGCGCGATTCGTGCCAGTACGCGAGCAGCGGGAACGGCCTGAGCCGCAGCGGCAGCGGCCGCACGACGATCGGCAGCAGCGCGGCCATCCGCAGCGCATAGGTGTGCGGCAGCGTGACCAGCAGGTCGCCGGTCGCGGCGATCTGGCACGCGGCGAAATAGTGCTGGCAGGTGAGCCGGATATCGCGGAAGCGCCCGTCGCTGCCGAGCAATACGTCGAGCGATTGCGGTTCGCCGAACGACGATACCGCGATATGCCGCGCCGCGAAATAGTCGCCGCGCCGCAGCGGATCGCGCGCGAGCGGATGATCGCGGCGCAGCGCGACGACGAGCGAATCGTCGAGCAGGTGTTCGGTGGCGATGCGCGGGCTCGTCTGCACGCGACGGTCGACCGCGAGATCGAGATTGCCCGATGCGAGTTCGCGCTCGATGTCGGGCACTGCGATGCGGCGGCTCACGAGCCGCAGGCCCGGCGCTTCGTCGGCGAACGCGGCGACGATCCGCGGCAGCGCGATCGATTCGAGCACGTCGCGAATGCCGACCGCGATGCTCAGGTCGAGCGTCGCGGGATCGAGTGCCGATGGATCGCGCACGGTGCCTTGCAGGCCCTTCAAGTGCAACTGCACGTCCGCGATGATCGACCGCGTGCGCTCGGTCGGCACGACGCGGTTGCCCTGGCGCACGAACAGCGGATCGTCGAAATGCGCACGCAGCCGGTTGAGTGAGTGCGTAACCGCGGGCTGCGTGAGATGCAGCGCGCGGGCGGCTGCGCCGATACCGCCGTGCACGTAGACGGCGTCGAGCACGCGAAACAGGTTCAGGTCGAGACGGTGATCGGCGGGCACGGGGCGCGGGCGGCGTGATGAACGGTGGATCGATTCTAAAGGATGAGCAGGCAACGGATGCGCGGGCTTTCATGCGCGGCGATCGACGGCGTTCGATGCATGTCGGGGCCGTTCGGACCGGTACGCGACCGCAGCTTCGTCCGATGCGCAACGCAACACAACGAAACGAAATGCGCACATCGTGACGCATGACGACCGCACCGATCGGCTGTATCGACAGGTGCGATTCCGTGCGGGCATACCATCGACTCGCAACAGCCTGTAGTAATCCGCCATCATGCTGTCCACGTCGGCCATTTCGTGCCAAAGGCGCTACCCGTTCGGCTAAGATGCCGTCGCTTCATATTTCGGGATAGCCGTCCTGTCGCACGCATTCAAACCAAATATAAGCCTGACAGTTCGACGGTATTAGAAGAAGTCGAAACAAGTCGGGGGCTTGGCCAGTGAATGCAGCAGATCAGAGGTGGGTCGTTATCTATTTGAGTACGGGGTTTTCGTTGGCCCAGGCCGCGCGTCTCGGCGAGGCTTTCAACCTGGCGAATCGCCTGCATGCGCTCAGTGCGGATTACCAGTTGAAGTACGTATCCGAAAGCGGGGGACTGTTGCAGTCGTCGTCCGGCGTGAGCATCGCGGCCGATCCGCTCGGCGACGAGCACGGTCGCCGTGCGCTCGCGTTCTTTCATCTTCACGGCGACCGCGCGGCCGTCAACTGGAACGATGCGTTGCAGCGGCGCCTGACCGACATTCGCCGGCACGCGCGCTGGATTGTCGATGCGATGGACCTGCCCGGGCTCGCGGCCACGCAGCGGCCGTCGGCGGCGATCCACGTGTCGCCCGGCAAAGCCGGGCGCCGTGCCGACGCGACGGTCGAACTGCAGGCAGGCGAGACCGACGTGTTCGCGGCCGCGCTCGACATGTTCCGCGCCGATCTCGGCGACAGCGCCGCGCAGGAGATCGCCAGCAACATGCTGCGGCCAGTCGAGCAGCGCTATGCACAGTCGATGTGGGCGTTTCGTGAACTGAGCGCGAGCCCGTCGATCCGGATGTCGGCGCAGCGGCTGCGCGCGTTGAGCGTGAACCGCATATCGATCGCGAACGCCGCACAGGCCGCCGCGATGAGCGAGCGCAATTTCCTGCGGCGCTTCAAGAAGGAGATCGGCGTGACGCCGACCGCGTTCGTCCAGCATGTGCGGCTCGAGCGCGCGTGCCACATGCTGATCCATACGACGCTGCCGGCCGACAAGGTCGCGCGCCGCACGGGGTTCGGCAGCGGCGAGCGGCTCGCGAAGCTGTTTCGTCAGCGCCTGCTGATGTCGCCGACCGAATTTCGCGTCGCCGAGCGGGAAAAGATCCTTGGCCACGATGCCGCGTCGTGCGATGCGGACGACCGACCTGCAGCCGCGTTGTGCGAGGGCGGAGGGGCGAGTTGCGCCGCGTATGCCGGCGTGCAGGAGAAAACGGGACGGATACCCGTAGAATCGTCCTGTCGCGATCTCGATTCCCGGTTTACATGCCCTTCCTCCCCACTACCGCCACCGCCCCTTTCTGCCCGTCGGAAGTAAAGGGCAGCATCACGATCGACGCCGGCGCGCCGCGCTGGCAGAAGCTCAAGCGCTTTTTCGGCCCCGGCCTGCTCGTCGCGATCGGCTACATGGATCCCGGCAACTGGGCGACCGACATCCAGGCCGGCTCGCAGTTCGGCTATTCGCTGCTGTGGGTCGTCGCGTTCTCGAGCCTCGCGGCGATCTTCCTGCAGATGCTCGCGGCTCGGCTCGGCCTCGTCGCGGGCAGGGATCTCGCGCAGGCCAGCTACGATCGTTACGGCCGGTTCGGCCGCATCGTGCAGTGGGTCACCGCCGAGGTGTCGATCATCGCGTGCGACATCGCGGAAGTCCTCGGCTGCGCGCTTGCGTTCAAGCTGCTGCTCGGCGTGCCGCTCGCGTGGGGGATCGTGCTGACCGCGCTCGATACGATGATCGTGCTCGGCCTGCAGGGCAAGGGGTTCCGGCAGATCGAGGCGATCGTGCTCGGGCTGATCGCGACGATGGCGTTCTGCTTCGTCGCGCAGGTCGCGATCACGCCGCCCGACTGGCACGCGGTGGTCGGCGGGCTCGTGCCCGGCGATCCGGGCCACGACCGCAAGGACGCGATCGTGCTCGCGCTCGGCATCGTCGGCGCGACGATCATGCCGCACAACCTGTATCTGCATTCGTCGGTCGTGCAGACGCGGCATGTCGTCGGCGGCGCGCGCGGCGTGGTCCGCGACACGCTCGCGCTGGTGCGCATCGATACCTGCGTGTCGCTGTTCGTCGCGATGCTCGTCAATGCGGCGATCCTGATCGTTGCGGGCGCGGCATTCCATGCGACGGGCCAGCACAACGTGACCGACATCGAGCAGGCCTACAAGCTGATTACGCCGATCGCGGGCGGCGCTGCCGCACTGCTGTTCGGCATCGCGCTGCTCGCGTCGGGGCAAAGCTCGACGCTGACCGGCACGATCGCCGGCCAGGTGATCATGGACGGCTTCCTGCATACGAAGATCCCGTGCTACCAGCGCCGGCTGATCACGCGCGGGCTCGCGCTCGTGCCGGCGCTGATCGGCGTGCTGTGGCTCGGCGACGGGTCGGTCGGGCAACTGCTCGTCTGGAGCCAGGTGCTGCTGAGCTTGCAACTGCCGTTCGCGATGTGGCCGCTGATCCGGTCGGTCAGCGATCGCAACGTGATGGGCGAGCACACGATCGGCCGCGGGATGCAGGCCGCCGCGTGGGCGCTGTTCGTCGTCATCACCGGCACGAACCTGCTGCTGATCACCGGTGTCGCGGGCTGATACAGCCTGTCACAGGCTGACACAGACGCGCTGCGCGCATGCGGTAAACTGCGGCCTTTCGATCGTCGTCCGAAGTCCGTTATGTGGAGTGAAATCAGCAACATCGGCGATGCCGCGCTGACCTTGCCGATCGCGCTGACCTGCGCGGCGTGGCTGGCGTTGACCGACTGGCGCGTCGCCGTGCGCTGGGTCGTGTTGCTGGCCGCCGGCATGGGCCTCGTCGGCGCAACCAAGATCCTGTATGCCGGGTGCGGCATCGAGATTCCCCAATTCGATTTTCGCGTGATCAGCGGCCATACGATGCTGTCGACGTCGGTGTGGACGGTCGCGCTGTCGATGCTGTGGCAGGCGTTCCGGCCGGGCAAGGCGCCCGGCATCGCGGCCGGGCTGGCCGTCGGCGCGGTTACGGCCGTCGCACGCGTGTTTGATCACTCGCACACGATTCCGGAAGTCGTCGTCGGCTGGATGCTCGGCGCGCTGGTCGCGCTGATGTTCCTGCGCGGCTACGACGGCGCGCGGCAGCGCGCGTTCTCGCCGCGCATCGCGGCCGTCTGCCTGCTGCTCGTGTCGGGCATCGCTTACGGGAACCGTGCGCCGTTCCAGCAGATGATCGATACGCATTCGCCGCAACTCTGCGCGTTCGTGCGCGCGCCGTCGGGCGACGGATTCTGACGGTTGCCGGTTGCGGCGGCCCGGTGTTTCGGTGTTCCGGTGCCGCCAGGTTGCCGCCGGCGATCGCCCGGTGATTGCGCGATTCCTCTTCCCGATCGTTCCCTGTCTGTCGCGGTACGCATCGTCCGTCATTCCCGGAATCAACGAACCGGCCGGTCCACGGGATCGGCCGTGCCGCTTTGCGCATTGGCGCAGCCGCACGACGGTCATGAGCGGAATCTATGACCGGGCATAACGATTATTCATTTCATCGATTGGCGTCATTCGCGTACGCTGGCTGTCGTTCGACCGCGGCCGGCTGCCCGGCGCGCGTCACGCTCGTCTCGATATACTCGCGGAAACCGTGCGGCATCTTATGAAGCCGACGCGCCGTCGACCGGCATGCGTCGGCCGCGACACGCACGGAAAACCCGTCGCGGCAGCATGCCGCGACGACGATTCACGACAGGAGCAGCTCACATGACAGTCGTTTCTTCGCGCCTCGCCGGCAAGTGCGCATACATCACGGGCGCCGCGGGCGGCCTCGGCCGCGCGATTGCGCGCCGGATGGTCGAGCAGGGCGCGCGCGTGTTCTTGACCGACATCGCCGAAGCGGCGGTGCTCGACGCGTTCGCGCAGGAACTCAACGCGGGCCACGCGACGCCGGTCGCGTTCGCCGCGACGCAGGACGTGCGCGACGAAGCGCGCTGGCAGGCGCTGCTCGCGCAGGCGAACGATGCGATGGGCGGGCTGTCGGTGCTCGTCAACAATGCGGGCGTCGGCTCGATCGGCTCGCCCGCGCAAATCGAACTGGACGAATGGCGGCGCGTGATGGCGATCAACGTCGAGAGCATCGTGCTCGGCTGCAAGCATGCGCTGTCGTACCTGGGCGCGAGCCATCCCGCATCGATCATCAACATCTCGTCGGTCGCCGCGTTCAAGGTCGAGCCGGATTTCACCGCGTACAACGCGTCGAAGGCGGCGGTCGCGTCGCTGACGAAATCGGTCGCGATCGATTGCGCACGCCGCGAACTCGACGTGCGCTGCAACTCGATTCACCCGGCGTTCATCCGCACGGGGATCGTCGAGCCGCTGTTCCAGACGCTCGGCGAACGCGATGCGACGCGCAAGCTCGCGCGCGGCATTCCGCTGCGCCGGCTCGGCGAGCCGGACGACGTCGCGCATGCGGCCGTGTATCTCGCATCCGACGAAAGCCGCTTCGTGACGGCCGCCGAACTCGTGATCGACGGCGGCATGTGCGCGGTCTGATGCGCATCCCGCATAACAACCACCGGAGGAGAACATCGTGTCGACACCCGCGAATCGCCAACTGCTGCTGAAGACGCGCCCGGAAGGGCGGGTCGGCCGCGAACACTTCTCGCTCGTCGAGACGCCGGTGCCGGCGCTCGCGGACGGCGAGGTGCTCGTGCGCGTGCTGTACCTGTCGATGGACCCGACCAACCGCGTGTGGATGAGCGACGTGCCGCAGTACCTGCCGCCCGTCGCGATCGGCGAGGTGATGCGCGCGCTCGGCATCGGGCGCGTGGTCGCGTCGCGCCATGCCGGTTTCGCGGAAGGCGATCTCGTGCAGGGGCTCGTCGGCTGGCAGGACTATGCGGCCGTGCCGGCCGACCAGGCCGCGCAGCTCGTGAAGCTGCCCGCGCAGTCGGGCCTGCCGCTGCCGACGCTGCTCGGCGCGTGCGGGATGAGCGGGCTGACCGCGTATTACGGGCTGACCGACATCGCGCCGGTGCAGCCCGGCGAGACGCTCGTCGTGTCGGCGGCGGCCGGGTCGGTCGGCTCGATCGCCGGGCAGATCGGCAAGATCCACGGCGCGCGCGTGGTCGGCATCGCGGGCGGCGCCGACAAGTGCCGCTACCTGACCGAGACGCTCGGCTTCGACGCGGCCGTCGACTACAAGGCCGGCGATTTCCGTCAGCAACTGAAGGCGGCGACGCCGGACGGCGTGCACGTGAACTTCGAGAACGTCGGCGGCGAGGTGATGCGCGCGGTGTTGTCGCGGATGGTGATCGGCGGGCGCGTCGCGCTGTGCGGCGTGATCTCGAACTACAACAGCGGCCGCGCGGCCGACGACGTCGGCGTGCTGATCTCGAAGCGGCTGACGATGCGCGGCTTCCTGATCCTCGACTACCGCAAGAGCCGCGAAGCCGTGCAGACGCTCGCGGGCTGGCTGCGCGACGGCCGGCTCAAGGCCGAGGAAACGGTTGCCGACGGTCTCGAAAACGCGCCCGACGTGCTGAATCGCCTGTTCGACGGCGACCATCGAGGCAAGCTCGTGCTGCGTGTCGATTCGGACGCGTGACGGCTTGCGGCGCGGCGCGCGATATCGGCCGCGCGTTGCCGTCAGGTGTTGTCGAGCGCGATGAGTTCGATCAAACGGCTCTCAGTTTCGGACTTGTCCCATATATTGTCCCGGCCTCTCTCCCTAAAGTGATCGCCAGTGAACAGGCGGCGTGACCGACGCGTCACGCCGCCTTTTTTCTGGTCACGCGGCAGAGGAGAGGGAACATGCGGAACAACGCGAAGCGGGTGGCATCGGCAGCGGCAGCGATGCGCAATCGAACGGTGCGGTGCGTCGGCGCCGTGCGGATGATGGCGATCGGGCTGGGCGTCGTGCTGGCGATGTCGAATGCGGCGGCGGCGGGGCAGGCCGCGTCGGACGGCATCGTGCGGTTTACCGGCGCGCTCGTCGATCTCTACGACGTGACGTTCGACGCGCCGTCGGGCGCGATTGTCGAAGGACGGGAGGCGGCGGGCAGCGGGGCCGCGGCGACGCTCCGGTTCGATGCGCATGGCCGGCGTTTGCCGGGTGCTCATGTGGCACTGGTCGGGCCCGACGGTGCGCCGTTCGCGCTGGATGCCGATTCCGGCGTGCGCGCAACGTGGCGCGATGCGCGCGACGATCGAAGCGTGCCGCTGGTGTCGGGCCGCGTTCATCGTGTGGGCCCGTATGGCGGCGTGATGACCGTCGCGGCGGATGAAGCGACGGGCGCCGTGGCGCCCGTCGTGATCAGGATTCGCCATCCGTGACGGAGGGCTTGTGCGTGCGGATGGAGCGGTGGCGGCCGGGCGTATGGCACGCGGCCACGCGCCGCGTCATTCGCCCTGTTCGGCGCGCGCGTAGATGTCCCAGCTCGCCATGAACAGCGCGGCGACGAGCGGCCCGATCACGAAGCCGTTGATGCCGAACAGCGCCATCCCGCCGAGCGTCGAGATCAGCACGACCCAGTCGGGCATCTTCGTGTCCTTGCCGACGAGGATCGGGCGCAGCAGGTTGTCGACGAGACCGATCACGCCGACGCAGAATGCGACGAGGATCACGCATTTCCAGATCTCGCCGATCGCCAGGAAGTAGAGCGCGGCCGGTATCCACACGAGGCTCGCGCCGATCGCGGGCAGCAGCGACAGGAACGCCATCAGCGCGCCCCACAGCACGACGCCCTGGATGCCGAGGATCCAGAAGATCAGCCCGCCGAGTGCGCCCTGCACGAGCGCGACCGCGACGTTGCCTTTCACGGTCGCGCGCACGACCGTCGTGAACTTCGCGAGCAGCAGGTTCTTGTGCTCCTCGTCGAGCGGTAGCGCGCGGCGCACGCGGCGGCCGATCTCGCCGCCGTCACGCAGCAGGAAGAACACCATGTACAGCATCACGCCGAAGCTGACGATGAACTGGAACGTGTTCTGGCCGATGCTGAATGCCTGGGCCGCGGCGAACTGGCTGATCTGCGCGGCGCCGTCGGTCAGCTTTTTCTGAATGCCGGGGATGTTGGTCAGCCCGTATTTCGCGAGCAGGCGCTGGATCGAGGTCGGCAGCGCGTGGATGATCTCCTGGAAGTACTGCGAATAGTTCGGCTGCGCGGTCTTGATTTCCTGATAGACGTAGGCGATTTCCTGTACGAGCGTGCCGGCGACGAATACGAGCGGCAGGATCACGATCAGGATGATCAGCGTCATCGTCACGAGCGCGGCCAGGTTGCGCCGCTTGCCGAAGCGCGCGGCGAGCCAGCGCTGCACCGGCTGGAACAGGATCGCGAGAATGGTGCCCCAGAACACGGCCCCGGAGAACGGCGCGAGAATCCCGCACATGCCGACGGTGACCGCGAACAGCAGGAAATAGAAGAATTTTTGGTGATCGTGTCCGCTATCCATGGGTGGCATTCGCGCAGATTGATGCTTGGTTTGATTGAATCTCGTTGCCCCGGGCGCGATCGGCTCGCGAACGTCACGGGTTCGCTGCGGAACACGCGGCGGGGCGGCCCATCGGGAGTATGCCCGCAAAGGTGCCGCCATCATAACCGCTGCGCGCGACCCATGCGAAAACGCCGCGGCCGGGGCCGCGGCGCTGCCGGGAAGCGAACGCGGCGCAAGGCCGCGTGCGGTACCGTCAGATATTGAGCTTCGTGACCTTGGTGCCGTTCACCGACAGGTCGCCCATCAGGCCTGCGTTGGTCAGGACCAGCACCTCGACAGGCGCGGTGGCCGTGGTGGTGTCGACCGCGCCGTTCGCGCCGACCTTCACGACCGCGACCGATGCGTCGGCGCCGGCAGCCCAGCCGTCCGACTTGCGGAACGAGTCAAGCGCATCCTGCGTCATGAACAGGAACACGATCGCCTTCGACTGCGCGCCGGCCTGCAGGCCGACCGACAGCGACGACGTGTTGTAGTAGCCGACGGTGCTGCCGCCGACGCGCAGCGCGCCGTTGCCGGACTGGCCGCCGATGATGAGACCGGCTTGCAGCACGTTCGGGAACACGAGTACGCCGCGCGATTTCGCGACGAGTTCACGCGAACCCGGCACCGTCGAATAGAGGCGCGACAGCGTCGCGTTTACGCTCGCGTCGATCGACTGGCGCTTCGACGCGCTGGCCGATGCGGTTTCGGGTTTGTCGGGCGTGGTCGTGCAGCCGGCGAGTGCAAGGCTGCCGAGCATCACGGCGGCGGCGGCTTTCATGGCGAGGGACTTCTGCATGGCGGTTCTCCTTCGTTGTCTGATTGAGGACGGACGGTGCGGGCAGCGGTGCGGGCAGCCCCGTTCAACGGCGGGCAAGGAGCAGGCCCGCAACGAACGCGAGGCCCGCGACGACGCCGGCGGTCTGCCACGGGTTGTCGTGCACGACCTGCGACACGCGTTCGGCCGAATCGCGCAGCCGGGCGGCCGCGCTGCCCGACGCGTAGTCGAGCGCGCTGCGCGCTTCGTCGAGCCTCGACTGCACGCGCTTGCGCAGCGCGGCGATATCGCCGTCGCCATCGTTTTTCAACAGGTCTTCGAGTTCGTCGACCAGCCCGCGCAGATCGTCGGTCACGTCGGCATGCAGATCGCGGGCGGCGGAGCGCGTCGTGCGTCCCACGCGCCGGCCGGTGCGACGGATGTCGGCCAGGCCGCGGTCCAGTTTGTGTTCGATCGAGTCGGTGAGCGCCATGGTGTTTATCCTCCTTCGATTCCAGGCCAATTTGAAGATAAGACGAATCCCAGCAATTGATGTGATTCACTTGCCCCAATTGAGTTTCGAGACAAATTTTCAATTCGTTGGCAGGATCGCCGCGAAGCCCCGTCGCGCGGGGCGGGGCGACGGTTGAAAAAATTTCGCAATCGGGCGAATCGGCGTGTGGAGCAGCGGTACGAAGCGAATGTCCGGTAAATATGGCGTCGCCAGGGGCGTCAGGTAAATAGTGCCGTTGCAGGCCTTGTGTTGATGCAAATGCACTAGTCCACGCTGTGTCGGGGAGCACGGTTCGTGCCCGAGGCCGGCACGGCGCCGCTGTCGCCAAGCGCGACATCGATGATGACGGGATCGTGGTCCGACGAGCGGTATGCGTCGGGTGCGTAATAAGACGACCGGTGCACACGCGTTTTGTAATCGGGCACGGGTTGCAGGGCGACCGGTTCGTCGGCGTTGATGTGCCATATGTGCACGGCCTTCACGCGTGCGGCGAGTGTCGACGTGGCCAGCGCGTGGTCGAGGTAACCGGCTTCGCCGCGAAATACGTAGCTGTACGCAGCATCGCCGACGAAGCGGGCAACCAGGTTCGCATAGCCGCGCGATTCGAGCGCGCGGACCGGATCTTCCTTCGCATAGCTGTTCAGGTCGCCGATCAGCAGCACGCCGTCGGCCGCGGCGCCCGTCGGCGAAGCGGCGAGCCAGTCGGCGATGCGCGTGGCCGCTCGCGTGCGCGCCGCATTCCAGCAGCCCTGGCCGTCGGACTGGTCGAGGTCGGCGCCGGTCGCGTTCGGGCAGTTCTTCGACTTCAGGTGATTGACCGCGACAGTGAACGCGCGCGTGCCGCCGATGCGCCGGAAGGTCTGCGCAAGCGGCGGGCGGTGCCGGCCGCCGAGCGCGACGGTCGCGGCGCGCCCGACCGGCTCGACCGTGCGACTGTCGTACAGCAGCGCGACCGCGATCACGTCGCGGCCGAGCCGTGCGGTGCCGGGGGCGACAGCGCGCCAGCCGTCGCCAAGTTGCGCAGCGAGACGCCGCACCGCGCTCGCGTCGCCGTGGCCGTTGTTCGCGATTTCCATCAGACCGATCACGTCGGCGCGCAGCGCGCGCAACGCCGCGACGATCTTCGCCTCCTGCCGCACGAAGACGGCGTGCGTTTTTGCGCCACGGTTGGCCGGCGCGTCGAATCCGCCGCCATGGCCGTCGCCGTTGAAATAGTTGAATACGTTGAACGACGCGATGCGTACGTCTGCAGCGGGGTGCCGGTCCGGCGCATCGGTACGCGGATTCGCGGCGGCGTCGAACACGGGCGCCGCGCCGGCTGTCGGTTGCAGCCGCCACGTGCCGTAGCGCAGTTCGAGCACGCCTTCGACGCCGCGCACCGTGTAGCCTGCGCGCAGCGTATTGGCGGCGCTCAGCGCGGGCGGCGGATAGCGGACGGTCGCGGGATCGCGGCGGCTCGAGCCGTCGTCGAGCACGATGCGGTTGCGCGCGTTGGCCGCCGCGAGCGCGGCGGCTTCGGCCGGCGGCGCGACGTGGGTCGGGATGCGCAGCCGGCCGTTGCTGAGCACGACGCTGCCGTAGCGGCCGAGTTCGTTGGTATCGCTGACCGTCAGCGTTTGCGGCAGGCGCACCCGCATGCCTTCATGCGCGGCCAGTACGGCCGACGTGGCGAACGGCAGCGTGAGCGTCGCAGGCGTGACCGTCTGCCCGCGTGCGCAGACGGCGATGCCGCCCGACAGCACGAACTGCGTGCGGCCGTATTTGTCGTCGATCTTGCCCGTGAGATGCACGAGATCGCCGGCGATCGCGTGCGCGTTCGGTGCGTACACGAACAGGCCTTCCGGGATGCCCGGCCGGTGCCGCCGCTGCGCGTCGGCCTGCTGGACGAAGAAGCCGCCGAAGCCGTCGGCGCCGCCGAACGCCGCGGTGACGACGGCTTCGATCGAGGTCGTTTGCCCGGCCAGCGGCGACGGGCCGCCAGCGCTGCGGAGGTCGGCAATCGCCGAGGTCGCGCCGCCGCAGCCGGCGCTGACCGGTAGCGCGGCGGGGGCAGGCCGGACGGAGAGGGCGAGCGATAGCGCGACGGCAAGCGGCGGAAGCAAGCGTGACATGGGACGGTCCACTGGAAGAAAATCCGACAGTTCGGGAGCGCATCTTGACGGCAAAATGCCAGGAAGCGGCCGAATTGGCCGTCCGGCCAGTGCCGGTTGGCTAACGATGCAGGCAGACCCTGCCGCGGCTGTTACGCTTTCGCATCGGGTGTCGCACGCCGATCGCGCAGCGAACGCCGCCGCACCCCGTCCCTATAGGAGAAGTCCATGTCTTACATGCTGTTGATCGTCGAACCGACCGACCAGCGCGCGGAACGCACGCTCGACGAAGGCCAGGCGCTTTACGCGCGGATGGTCGATTTCGCCGAGACGCTGAAGGCGCGCGGCGTGCTGCGCGGCGTCGAGTCGCTGGAGCGCTCCGAGCGCGGCACGCGCGTGCAGGTGCGCGACGGCGAGACGCGCCTGCTCGACGGCCCGTTCGCGGAGGCGAAGGAGATGGTCGGCGGCTTCTTCCTCGTCGATGTCGACACGCGCGAGGAAGCGATCGAGATCGCACGCCAGTGCCCGGCCGCGCAATGGTGCACGGTCGAGGTACGCGCGGTCGGCCCGTGCTTCCTGTGAAGGCCGTGACTCGGTATTTACCCTGATTTATCGTGGCGCGTGTCGATCCGGCCGTGTTCCGCCCGTCGTCCGGATAAGGCGCCGATGAACGGGCGTCTCCTTTCACCTACGACAAGGAGTGAACGATGCGATTCATGATCATGATCCGGGCGAACGCCGTCAGCGAATCCGACGCGTTGCCGGACAACCGGCTGGTCGAGGCCATGACCGTCTACCACGAGGAACTGGCCAATGCCGGCGTGCTGCTCGACGCGAATGGCCTGCGGCCGAGCGCGCGCGGCTGGCGCGTGCGCTATACGGGCGGCAAGGGCACGGTGGTCGACGGCCCGTTCGCGGAAACGAAGGAACTGATCGCCGGCTATACGCTGATCCAGGTGCGTTCGCGCGACGAGGCGCTCGAATGGACACGCCGATTCCCCGCGCCGTTCGGCGCCGAGATGGATTGCGAGATCGAGGTGCGGCCGCTGTTCGAGCTCGACGACCTCACGCCGAGCGACGCGGTCGAGCGGTTTCGCGAACTCCACGTCGGCCGTACCAGCGCCTGATTGACTGCCCACCTGAATCCAACCTCACCGGGAGCACCCGACATGCACAAGATGGTCTTCATCAACCTGCCCGTGGCCGACCTGCCGCGCTCGAAGGCGTTCTACCAGGCGCTCGGCTTCGAAGTCGTGCCGGCCTATACCAACGACCAGGCCGCCTGCATCAAGATCAGCGACACGATCTTCGCGATGCTGCTCGTGCGTCCGTTTTTCCAGACGTTCACCGGCAAAACCATCATCGATCCGGCAACGCAGGTGCAGGCCCTGTCGTGCCTGTCGTGCGAAAGCCGCGCCGAAGTCGACGCGATCGTCGCAAAGGCGCTGGCGGCCGGCGGGTCCGCGCCGCAAGCGCCGCGCGAGTACCCGAACATGTACGGCCACGGGTTCGACGATCCGGACGGCCATGCATGGGAACTGATGGCCATGCCGCTGGACGCGTCCGCGCAGGGGCAGGCGTCGTGACGCATGAAGCGACGCATCGTGCGATCGAGGCGGTCTGGCGGATCGAGGCGCCGAAGATCATCGCGCGCGCCGCGCGCGTGGTGCGCGACGTCGGCGTGGCCGAGGAACTGGCGCAGGACACGCTCGTCGCGGCGCTCGAGCACTGGCCCGTCGACGGCGTGCCCGACAATCCGGCCGCCTGGCTGATGACGGCCGTGAAGCGTCGCGCGCTCGACCGCGTCCGGCAGGAGTCGCTTCATGCGGCGAAGCGCGACCAGCTCGGCCACGAGATGGACGCGCTCGAAGCGCATGTCGTCCCCGACATCGCCGATGCGCTCGCCGATGCGAGCGACGACGACATCGGCGACGACCTGCTGCGGTTGATCTTCACGTCGTGCCACCCGGTGCTGTCGACCGACGCGCGCGTCGCGCTGACGCTGCGGCTGCTCGGCGGGCTGACGACGGGCGAGATCGCACGTGCGTTCCTGACGCCCGAGCCGACGATCGCGCAGCGGATCGTACGCGCGAAGCGCACGCTCGCGGCAGCGCACGTGCCGTTCGAGGTGCCGGCCGCCGATGCGCGGCCCGCGCGGCTCGCGTCGGTGCTCGAGGTGATCTACCTGGTGTTCAACGAAGGCCATGCGGCGACCGCGGGCGACGACTGGATGCGCCCCGCGTTGTGCGACGAAGCGCTGCGGCTCGGCCGCGTGCTCGCGGGGCTCGCGCCGGACGAGAGCGAAGTGCTCGGCCTCGTCGCGCTGATGGAGTTGCAGGCGTCGCGCATGCATGCGCGCACCGATGCGCAGGGCCGGCCGGTGCTGCTGCTCGACCAGGATCGCAGCCGCTGGGATCAACTGCTGATCCGGCGCGGCCTCGCGGCGCTCGAACGGGCGACGAAGCTCGGTGGCGTACGCGGGCCGTATGCGTTGCAGGCCGCGCTGGCCGCCTGCCATGCGCGTGCGCGGCACGCGTCGGAAACGGACTGGGCGCAGATCGTCGCGCTGTACGACGCGCTCGCCGAAGTCGCACCGTCGCCGGTCGTCGAGCTGAATCGCGCGGTGGCGGTGGGGATGGCGTTCGGGCCGGCGGCGGCGCTCGAACTCGTCGACGTGCTGCGCGACGATCCCGCGCTCGCGCGCTATCACTGGCTGCCGAGCGTGCGCGGCGACCTGCTGGCGAAGCTCGGGCGTGCCGACGAGGCGAAGCTCGAGTTCCGCCGCGCGGCGGAACTGACGCGCAACGAGCGCGAGCGCGAATTGCTGCTCAAGCGTGCGATGGATGCGTGAGCGGAAGCTTGCCGTCGCGTCTCAGCGGTTGGCGAACTACTTTCGAATCCGATTGATTCGGGTGCGACGACGATCGCGGCTCGCATTCCGCACCCGACAGGCAGCGTGAAATCGGCAAGGATCGGCCATTCGAACGTATTCCGTCATTCGCGCAATTCATCGCATTGCCCGGTGTGTCTTGCCATTCGGTCAAGCTCGCGCGTTGTTCCGTGACGGCGGACCGGCAACTTGCCACGCTGCGCGAGCTGGGCGCTACGCGACGAGCCGATGTGCACGAGTCGAGTCGACTTGACGGGATCGGTCAATATTTTAATGAGATAAATTAAATGTCCTATTCATTCGGTTAAAAATAATGGGACAAGTACGAATTTAATTTCAAGACGTTGTTTTGAATTGAAATCCGATAATTCGCTTCCGCATAATCCGCGCTTGATTGATGTATCGCGAGATTGGCGGAATGCGAGTGTTAAGGATAGTTAACAAAAACGACGGCGATCGAATCCGGTCCGCCGATGTACAGCGCATAGCCGCCTTCTCCCGTCGCGCGCTGTGTGCCGCGAGTCTGCTGGCGTTTGCCGTTGCGGCCGCGGCGCAGACGCCCGAGTCCGGCACGCAGCCGCTGAGTGCGCAGCGCCACCAGGCGCAACAGCTCGACGAGCTCAGGCAGCAGATGCTCGACCGGCCGGACGTGCTGTCCGCGAAGCCGCCGAGCGAAGCCGATACGCTGCATTTCCCGGCGGAAACGCCGTGTTTCGATATTCACGCGATCGAGTGGCGGGGTGCCGATGCTTTCCCGTGGCTGCGTGACGCCGTCCCGATCGAACGTGCGTGCATCGGCCGGGACGGGTTGAGCCTGCTGCGCGGATGGATCGGGCGGCGTCTCATCGCGCGCGGCTACATTACGTCGCTTGTCAGCATTCCTCCGCAAGATCTGTCGACCGGACGCCTGATCGTCGAGGTGCTGCCCGGCCGCATCGGCGCGATCGACGATGCGCGCGGCCGGATCGGCTGGACGCCGATCGTGTTTCCGCGCGGCGCGCATGCTTTGCTGAACGTGCGCGATCTCGATCAGGCACTCGAGAACGTGCGCCGCCTGCCCGGCCAGGCGGCCACCGCGTTCGATCTGGTTCCGGGCGCGTCGCTGGGCGACACCGACATCGTCGTCCGGCATCCGGACGATGCGCGCCGCATTCGCTTCGTCGCGACGGCCGACAACGGCGGGCTCGATGCGACCGGCCGCAACCAGCTCGGCGCGATCGTCTCGATCGATTCGCCGCTGCGGCTCTACGATCAACTGATCGTCACTTACAACACCGACGCCGCACTGCGCAACAAGTCGCTCGGCTCGCAGGCGAAAAGCGCCGCATGGAACGTGCCGATCGGTTATGCGTCGTTTTCGCTCGGCGTCAGCGAGTGGTCGAGCCGGCAGACGCTGGTGGCCGACCTGCCCGGCATGCTCGTGCCGCCGTTCGGCCAGCGGACCCGTCGCTACGAAGCCGGCTTCGGCTACGTGCCGTATCGCTCCGGTCACGGCAAGACCACGCTGCGCTTCAAGCTCGCCCGCCGCGAGGACCGTTCGTGGTTCGGTCCGATCGAGCTCGATGTGTTCCGTCATGACATCGTCAGCTACGAAGTGAGCGCGGCGCATCGCGAGAAGTTCGCGCGTGCAACCGTCGACGCGAGCGTCGGCATGCGCGCAAGCCTCGCCGGGCTGAGCGCGTTCCCCGGGCGCGTCAACGGGCAGACCGCATGGGACGGCCGCTATCGCGTGTATACCGCGGCGCTCGGCGCCGACGCGCCGTTCCGGATCGGCGCGCGGCCGTTCGGCTATCGCGGATTCCTCCAGTTCCAGTACGCGCCCGGCGCGTTGCCGTCGACCGAATACCTGCAGATCGGCGGCCGCTACACGGTGCGCGGCTTCGACGGCAACCAGACGCTCGCCGGCGACAGCGGCTGGTTCTGGCGCAACGAACTGGCCACACGGTGGTTCGGCGCGCACGAGGCCTATGTCGCGCTCGACGCCGGCCTGGTCACGGGCGCGGGCTCGCGCGAAGGCGCGGGCCGGGAAGGGCGCACGCTGATCGGCGCTGCGCTCGGCGTGCGCGGCGGCTACCGGATGCTCGGCTACGACGTCGCGCTCGGCATGCCGCTTCGCAAGCCCGGGGCGCTGCGAACCGCGCAACCCACGTTCGATGTGTCGCTCACGAGCCGTTTCTGATCGCGGCGGGCGAGTCCGCGCCCGCCGAACGTCACGGAGGGAATCGCCATGTAAGTACGCACGCTCGTCCATCGGCCGATCGACGGACCGGCCCGGTTCGGCGTGGTGCCTGCCACGCCCGTCCTTTCATCTTCAGGAAACCGAGAAGACCATGAAACATCAACAACACCATCGCCCGCGCGCGGCGATGCCGTCCGCGCGCACCGCGCTCGCCGCGGCGCTGACGCTCGCGATGCCGATCCTCGCGGCGCAGCCCGCGTTTGCGCAATCGGCGCTCGTCGTCGATCCGAACGCGACCAACCGTCCCGGTATCACGAACGGGCCGAACGGCACGCCGATCGTCGGCATCAACGCACCGGATGCGGCCGGCATTTCGGCCAACCGCTTTACCGAATACAACGTCGGGCCGGCAGGGCTCGTGCTGAACAACAGCGTGAACGGCGCGAACACGCAACTGGCGGGCGCCATCGACGGCAACGCGCAGCTCGGCGGCCACGCAGCGTCGATCATCCTGAACCAGGTGACGGGCGGCAATGCGTCGGTGCTGGCCGGCGCGACCGAAGTCGCGGGGCAGCAGGCGCGCGTGATCGTCGCGAACCCGAACGGGATCAGCGTGAACGGCGCCAGCTTCATCAACGCGAGCCGCGTGTCGCTCGTCGCGGGCACGACGGAGTTCGACGAGCAGGGCAACGTCGCGCGATTCCGGACCGAGAACGGCCGTATCACGATCGACGGCGCCGGTCTCGACGCGCGCAATATGGATCAACTCGATCTCGTGTCGCGCACCCTGAAGGTGAATGCCGCGTTGCACGCGAAGAAGCTCGTCGCGGTCGCGCAGCAAGGGACGGCGGCCATCGAGAATTCTCAGGGGGGAATCTCGTACAGTGCGTCGAATAGCGGCGAATTGCCGCGCGTTGCGATCGACGTGTCGCGACTCGGCAGCGTGCATGGAGATAATTCGATCGTCATGGTCGGCAATTCGGCGGGCGTCGGCATCAATATCTCGGGCAAGGTTGAGGCGTTGACCGGCACGATCAAGTTGCTGTCGGATGGCACGGTCCGAGTCTCGGAGGGCGGTCTTTTGAACGCGAACAAACTCAAGGTGCCGGGCGGCCTGGAGTACGGCGGGGAGTGGGGGGGCGATGACGAACCGACGAAGCCGCCGGTGAACCCTGAGCCGCCGGTAGCGGAAACGAAACCGCCGGTGAACCCTGAGCCGCCGGTAGCGGAAACGAAACCGCCGGTGAACCCTGAGCCGCCGGTAGCGGAGACGAAGCCGCCGGTGAACCCTGAGCCGCCGGTAGCGGAAACGAAGCCGCCGGTGAACCCTGAGCCGCCGGTAGCGGAAACGAAACCGCCGGTGAACCCTGAGCCGCCGGTAGCGGAGACGAAGCCGCCGGTCAATCCGGAGCCGCCGGTCGCCGAAACGAAGCCGCCGGTCGATCCTGCACCGCCTATCGCCGAAACGAACCCGAAACTCGTCGTCGATCCGAACGCGGCCAACCGCCCCGTTCTCGGCGCCGCGCCGAACGGCACGCCGATCGTCGACATCAACGCGCCGGACGCCACCGGCATTTCCTCGAACCGCTTCCTCGACTACAACGTCGGCCCGAAGGGGCTCGTGCTGAACAACAGCGTGAACCGTACGAATACGCAACTGGCGGGCAGCATCGACGGCAATGCGCAACTCGGCGGCCGTTCGGCGCAGATCATCCTGAACCAGGTGACGGGCGGCAACGCGTCGGTGCTGGCCGGCGCGACCGAAGTCGCGGGGCAGCAGGCGCGCGTGATCGTCGCGAACCCGAACGGGATCAGCGTGAACGGCGCGAGCTTCATCAACGCGAACCGCGTGTCGCTCGTCGCGGGCACGACGGAATTCGACGAGGACGGCCGTATCGCACGATTCCGGACCGAGAACGGACGCATCGCGATCGAAGGCGCCGGGCTCGACGCGCGTAATGCGGACCGGCTCGATCTCGTGTCGCGCGGTCTGAAGGTCGATGCGGCGGTGCGCGCGGAGACGCTGGTCGCGGTCGCGCATCAAGGCACGGCCGCGATCGAGCAAGCGAACCGGCAGACGCTCTCCGGTCCGGCAAGCGGCAAGGCGCCGGCCGCGGCGATCGACGTGTCCGAATCGGGCAGCCTGCGGGCGGACGAGATCGCGTTGATCGGCGCGTCCGCGAAAACCGGCGTCCGGATCGCCGGCACGGTCGACGCGTCGGCCGGCCGTGTGACGCTTGCATCGAGCGGCAAGGCGACGATCGCGTCGAGCGGGCGGCTGCAAGCGCAGACGGTGTCGGTTCTGAGCGCACTCGACAATCACGGCGCGGTCAGCGCCGATACCGTCGACGTGTCCGGCCGCCTCGACAACGACGGTTCCGTGCGCGGGCGCAGCGTCAGGATTGCAGGCGATGCGACCAATGCCGGCACGCTCCACAGCGACGGCGCGCTCGAGATCAACGGCCGACTGACCAACGGCGGCGTCGTCAGCGGGCGCGACGTGCGGGTCATGGGCAAGCTGACCAATAGCGGCACGCTCGAGGCCGGCGACGTCAAGGTCATGGGCAATACGACCAACAACGGCACGCTGCGCGCGAAGACGTTGCTTTCCGCGATGGGCAACCTGACCAACAGCGGCGCGATCGAGGCCGGCGCCGTCAAGGTCATGGGCAACGTGACCAACAACGGCACGTTGCACGGCGACGATTCGGTCTCCGTGATGGGCCGCCTGTACAACGGGTTGTCCGGCGTCACGAGCAGCTACGGCAACGTGTTCGGCGCGGGGCGCGTGTCCGGTCCGGGGCGCATCGTTAGCTACATGGTGCGTCCGTCGTCTGCCGGCGACGTTCGGTAAACGTCCTTTGCCCGGTCGCACGCACCGGGCCGGGCGAGCGGGGCGTCGCGCAGTCGGCGACGCCTCGTGCAACACGCATCGCGCCGGGGCATGATGTCATTGCCCCGGCGCGATTGCGTTATCGGTTGCGCATCGTGTCGTGCGCACATTCGCACGATCGTTCGCCCGGCACCGGGCGATCGCTATCGACTGCATTGAAAAAGCCAATTGGGGGGATGTCCCTCCGAGCGCCTAGATTACGCAACACGATGCCGGCGGCAGGTGCCGCGCTGCGCGCATCGTTCCCCACAATCGGTCATCCGGTCCGACGCATCGCTGCGTCGGCACAATGCACGGAGGCGCACATGGCTCACCTCAAGGGCAGCAAAACCGAAGAGAACCTGAAGGCTGCATTCGCGGGCGAATCGCAGGCGAATCGACGCTATCTGTATTTCGCTTCGAAGGCTGACGTCGAAGGCCAGAACGACCTCGCCGCGCTGTTCCGCTCGACCGCCGAAGGCGAAACCGGCCATGCGCACGGCCACCTCGAATACCTGGAAGCCGTCGGCGATCCGGCAACGGGCTTGCCGTTCGGCTCGTCGCGGCTGAATCTCGAATCGGCGATCGCCGGCGAAACGCACGAATACACCGACATGTATCCGGGCATGGCGAAGACGGCGCGCGACGAAGGCTTCGACGAAATCGCGAACTGGTTCGAGACGCTCGCGAAGGCCGAACGCAGCCACGCGAACCGCTATACGAAGGCGCTGGACAGTCTCGTCGACTGACGGGCCGCCGCAGGCCGCGCGGCCCGGCCGGGCGACCCGCAAGCGGCCGGCCGCCGCTCATTCATCGCTGCCCGCAGCGCGCGGGCGGCGCGCTTGCGCGCATGCGCGCCACGCTGGAGCGCCTCATGCCCCACAAGGAAGGCAGTCTCGAAGCCCCGACCCGGCATCCGCTCGACTGGCAGTCCGATGCGTTCTACGACCAGGCCGCGATCGATGCGGAAATGACGCGCGTGTTCGACATCTGCGCCGGCTGCCGGCGCTGCGTGTCGCTGTGCGGCGCGTTTCCCGCGCTGTTCGATCTGGTCGACGACACGCCGACGGGCGATATCGACGAAGTGCCGAAGGCCGCGTTCGGCAAGGTGGTCGACCAGTGCTATCTGTGCGACCTCTGCTACATGACGAAATGCCCGTACGTGCCGCCGCATGCATGGAACGTCGACTTCCCGCACCTGATGCTGCGCGGCAAGGCGGCGCGCTACAAGCGCGGCGAAGCGACGCTGCGCGACAAGGTGCTGTCGAACACCGATGCGCTCGGCCATTTCGCGGGCATTCCGATCGTCACGCAGACGGTGAACGCGGTGAACCGCACGCCGCCCGCGCGCCATGCGCTCGAAGCGGCGCTCGGCGTCGATCGCAACGCGTGGCTGCCGGAGTTCGCGCCGCGCAAGTTCCGGCGCGCCGCGAAGCGCTCGGACAACCCGCCCGCGCGCGACGGCGAACGCACGCCCGGCAAGGTCGCGATCTACGCGACGTGCTACGTGAATTTCAACGAGCCGGGCATCGGCCACGACCTGCTCGCGATCCTCGCGCACAACGACATTCCGTACGAGCTCGTCACGCGCGAAGCATGCTGCGGAATGCCGCTGCTGGAGCAGGGCAACCTTGCCGGTGTCGCCGCGAAGAAGGCGGTGAACCTGCCCGTGCTCGAACGCTATGCGCGCGAAGGCTATGCGCTGATCGGCGCGATCCCGAGCTGCGTGCTGATGTACAAGAGCGAGCTGCCGCTGATGTTCCCCGGCGACGAAGCGGTGCGCGCGGTGGCCGACGCATTCTGGGATCCGTTCGAATATGTGATCGCGCGGCATCGCGACGGGCTGCTGAAGACCGATTTCAAGACCGGCCTCGGCACCGTGTCGTATCACGTGCCGTGCCATGCGCGCGTGCAGAACATCGGCCGCAAGACGGCCGACGTGCTGTCGCTCGTGCCCGATACGCGCGTGAACGTCGTCGAGCGCTGCTCGGGCCATGCGGGCACGTTCGGCGTGAAGAAGGAATTCCATGCGGACGCGATGCGGATCGGCGCGCCCGTGTTCAAGGCGATGGCCGAGCCGCAGCCGGATTTCGTGTCGTCGGACTGCGCGCTGGCCGGCCATCACATCGTGCAGGGCATCGACGAGAAGGGGCTGCCGTCCGCGCCGCTCGCGCATCCGCTCACGCTGCTGCGCCGCGCATACGGCATCTGAGCCGCTGCCGGCCGACTCACGAGGACATCCCATGACGCTGACCCGCGACTCCCTGCTGACGCTCGAAGCGTACGCGAAGATCCGCAGGACCGAACACGCGCGGCTCGTCGCGTACAAGCGCCGCCGGGCGGTCGCACTCGGCAACCACCTGCGCTTTTTGTTCGAGGACGAGACGACGATCCGCTATCAGATCCAGGAGATGCTGCACATCGAGAAGATCTTCGACGAGGCGGGCATCGACGGCGAACTGGACGCGTATCTGCCGCTCGTGCCCGACGGCACCAACCTGAAGGCGACGATGCAGATCGAATACGAGCACGAGATCGAGCGGCGCGCGGCGCTCGCGCGGCTGATCGGTATCGAAGATCGCGTGTACCTGCAGGTCGACGGGCACGCGCGCGTCTACGCGATCGCCGACGAGGATCTTGAGCGCGACAACGACGAGAAGACGTCGGCCGTGCATTTCGTGCGTTTCGAACTCGACGTGCCGATGCGCGCGGCGCTCAAGGACGGGGCGGCGCTGTCGATCGGCTGCGATCACCCGGCCTACACGATGCCGCCTCAGCGCGTGGATCCGGACGTGACCGCGTCGCTGGCCGGCGACCTGCGCTGACATGACCGCCGCGCGTCCTGCGCGGTGTATTCCGCTTTTTCGTTCCGACCCGAAGCAGGCTTTCCGCGAGTAGCGCGGCGCGAGCGATCGCCTGTCGCCGCGCAAATGTAACAGGCGTCCCGCGCTTGCGTGCGGAGAAACAATGTGCATTCCGCGTCACCGTGCTTTCATCACTCGCAGAGAAACAATAACGAGATTGTGCACGGAGATAATTCATTTGAACGGGAATTGAATGATTTACCGATTCGTGAATATCTTGTTACGAAATTTTCCCTGATTTACCGATTTTAGTCGGCAATTCCGGGGATTGTTGCAGGCAAGGGTCAGAACAGCCCGGAAAGGCCCATTTTCGGCCATTCTTCATACCCTGAAGCGCCCCGCCAGACGGGCCTTTGCAGCGCCGGGCATAAAGATCTCGCAAAAAAATTCAAGCGTAAATGGATTGCGTATCCGTGGCAGGTTGTTTCAGTGCGTAACATTAAGTCATTGTCATATTGAGATAAACCCTGATGATGGTATGCTTCGTGCACAAAAATTCCCACATTGGAGTGAGACCGTGATTTGTGCGCCATTGCCGGGAATTCCGGCACCGTGAAAGTGCGGTGTCGGCCGGCGTGCACAACACCGATAAGCATAATGTGCAACCTGGCCGCCCCGCGACGCGATGTGTCGCGACGGCGCCGCCAATCGCAGCCCGGCCTGGCTGCGTGGAGAGATCTGCTATGTTCTTCGATGAGCTTAACGATGAAGAGTGGTTTCGTCTTTCAACGCTGATCGCCGATGAACCCATCCGGCTGAATCGCCGTGGGCGTCCACGAGCCGAACCGCGCGTCGTTGCCAACGCGGTGCTCTGGATCCTGACGACCGGTGAAGCCTGGTCCAAGCTGCCCGGTCGTTATCCGTCCGGGCCGACGTGCCGTCGTCGCTACGAGGAGTGGCTCGCGAGCGGCACGTTGCTGCAGATGATCGACGTGCTGACCCAGTTCAGCGGGCGCACGTTCGCGTATATTCCGCCGCCGCCGGTGCCGGTCGTGCCTGCGCGTCGCGCGGAGCCCGCACCCGACAACGATCGCTTGCGCGGCGTGTTCTGGCAAAACCCCGAGTCGTGGCAATTGCCGGTCGCGCAGGCAAACGTTTGGGAGGGCGAAGGCGCGTCGCTGAGCGCGATGCCGGACGACGCAGTGGCCGATCCGGCCCGCACGTCGTTCGTGGTGCCCGGTACGCCGGCGGCGGAACTGCGCCATGCGCGTGCGTCGTCGGCGAGCTTCGCCGCGGCCGAACCGCAAGTCGACGAGTATCGCGGCTATACGATCTGCGGCATCGCGCAGCCCGTGCAGAACCTGATGTATCGCGCGTGGGCCGAGATCTCGCAGGACGACCGGCGCGTCGAGCGCTCGGGCCTCATCGGTCCGCGTTTCACCGATGCCGAGGAAGCCGAGCAGTTCGCGCTCGACTGGGCGCGCCAGTGGATCGATCGCCACGGTGCGAGCCACGAGCCGGCGCGCGCGCCGCAAAGCGAGGTGCTGGCCGGTTTGTCCGCGCTGGCGCGCGCGGAGTCGGACATCAAGCGCTTCATCGCCGAGCGTCACGCGGGTGCGCTGTCGGAAAGCCGCAACGATCCCGTGCAGTCGGAGCGCCGCGAATACGCGTACCGCGTAGGTTGAGCGCCGTTCCAATGCAACGCGCGGGCCGTCGTGTGCCACGACGCCCGCGCGGAAGCCTCGTCTTTCCATGCTTGCCACGCCGGGGGCTCCGCTGTCGAAGCGGAGCCCCCGGCGCTTGCCGCGTCACTGCCGGCCGTAGGTATCGTCGAAGCGGACGATGTCGTCCTCGCCGAGATACGCGCCCGACTGCACTTCGATCAGTTCGAGCGGCATCATGCCCGGGTTCTCCAGGCGGTGCGATACGCCGAGCGGGATGTACGTCGATTCGTTTTCGGACAGCAGGAACGTTTCGTCGCCGCGCGTGATGCGCGCGGTGCCGCGCACGACGATCCAGTGTTCGGCGCGATGGTGGTGCATCTGCAGCGACAGTCGCGCACCCGGTTTCACGACGATGCGTTTCACCTGGAAGCGCTCACCCATGTCGATCGAGTCGTAGTGGCCCCACGGGCGATGCACCTTGCGGTGATCGGTGGCTTCCGCGCCTTGTTGCGCCTTGATGCGGCCGACGATCTTCTTCACGTCCTGCACGCGCGACTTGTCCGCGACGAGCACGGCGTCGGGCGTTTCGACGACGACGAGGTTCTGCGTGCCGACGCACGCGACGAGCCGGCTTTCCGAATGCGCGAAGGTCGATTCGGCGCCTTCGAACAGCACGTGGCCGCGGCCGACGTTCCCGGCCTCGTCCTTCTGCGAGATCTGCCAGATCGCGTCCCACGAGCCGACGTCCGACCAGCCCGCGTCGAGCGGCACGACGACGCTCTCGCACAGTTGCGGCAGGCTCGCGAGCGGCTCCATCACCGCGTAGTCGATCGAGTTCGAAGGCGATGCGGCGAACGCGTCGCGATCGACGCGGAAGAAGTCGCCATCGGCCTTGCCCTGCGCGACAGCCTGTTCGCAGGCCGCGTAGATCGCCGGTTCGAGCTGGCGGATCGCCTTCAGCCACACCGACGCGCGAACGATGAAGATCCCGCTGTTCCACCAGTACTCGCCGGATGCGACGTACTGCTGAGCGAGTTCGAGGTGTGGCTTCTCGACGAAACGGTCGAGGCGGCGCACGTCGAGGTCGCCCGTCGCGGCGTCGCCGAGCGGCGCGCCGACGCGGATGTAGCCGTAGCCGGTTTCCGCGTGCGTGGGCACGATGCCCATCGTCGCGATCCTGCCTTGCGCCGCGCAGTGCACGCCGGCCGCGACGGCTGCGTGAAAGCGCGGCAGGTCGGCGACCGCATGGTCGGCCGGCATCACGGTCATCACAGCATCGTTGCCGTCGGCGACGAGCCGCAGCGCGGCGAGCGTCAGCGCGGGCGCGGTGTCGCGGCCGAGCGGCTCGAGCATGATCGTCGCGGGCTTGGCCGTCAGGCGCAGTTGTTCGGCGGTCGTGAAGCGGTGATTCTCGCCGCACACGATCAGCACGTCGTCGTTCAGCGGGTGGTCGGCCGCCAGGCCGTCGAGGCGCAGCGCGGTCGACTGCAGCAGCGAACGATCGCCGAGCAGGCCGATCAGCTGTTTCGGAAAGCGTTCGCGCGACATCGGCCACAGGCGCGTGCCGGAACCGCCGGCAAGAATCACCGGCTGCACGGCGAGGCGCGTGCCGGCGGCGGGAGCGGCGGAAGAGGATTGGCGCGTTTCGGCTGCCACTGCCGGAGCATTCATGGTGACACTCTCCACGGTTGAAGTCAGTGCCTGTCGTTGTAGCATGAAGTAAATCGACAATAAAACCGGGACCATTGACTGATATTCGCCACGCATGCATCTGGAAAAATTTTCCGCGATCGCATCGGACGTAAATAAAAAAATAAAAAATAATTCCGGGCATTGTTGGTCATCCCGTGCCTGCAAAGGGCTCGCGGCGAAGGGAAAATTTCCGAAAATTTCTCGATTTCCGATCGATTCGGGAAAACCTGCCGAATTAAATCAAAAACTTCGCGGCAAGAATTTCCGATTATTTTTCGAAATACTTGTGCGCTTGAGGGGCGATTTTCTTGTCGCTTCAATAGCGTCATGCAACGTTTGAATCGAATGTGCAGCACGGGCTGCACGAGGAGCTGTTCGGCAAACGCCTGTTCAAAGAGGAAGCAGACATGTTGAGCGTGCTGGCGAGAGTCATCGATATCGCGATGGTCGTGGCAGGGGCGCTGATCGCCGCTGCGCTGCACGACGGCAGCATCTGGCTCAACGACCTGCAGCGCACGACGGTGCTGTTCGACTGCCTGCTGGTCGTGGTGTTCTTTCCGGCCATCGGCATCTACCAGTCGTGGCGAGGCAAGCGTCTCGTCGGGCTGATGGGGCGCGTCGCGTTCGCGTGGCTCGTGGTCGAGCTCGCGGGCATCCTGATGAGCTTCAGTTTTCACCAGTCGGGCGACCTGTCGCGGCTGTGGCTTGGTTACTGGGCGCTCGTGACGATGGCGCTGCTCGCCGGCTCGAAGGCCTGCGTGCACGTCGTGCTGCGGCAACTGCGCCGCGGCGGCTACAACCTGAAGGCGGTCGCGATCGTCGGCGGTACGCCGGCGGCGCGGCGGCTGATCGCGCAGATGCGGGCGCGGCCGGAAGCGGGCTTCAACCCGGTATGCGTGTACGACGAAAGCGAAGCGCCGGGCGATGTCGCACTCGACGACGTGCGCATCGAGCGGCAGTTCGAATCGCTGGTGTGGCTCGTGCGCAGCCGCGCGATCCGCGAGCTGTGGCTCACGCTGCCGATCTCGGAGGAACCGAGGATTCACCAGATCGTGACGGTGTTCCGCCACGATTTCGTGAACATCCGTTTCATTCCGGACGTGCGCACGCTGTCGTTCTTCAACCAGGAAGTGGTCGAGGTGCTCGGCGTGCCGGCGATCAACCTCGCGGCGTCGCCGATCACCGACGTGCGGATCCTGCCGAAGTTCGTGTTCGACCGGCTGTTCGCGCTGGCGGCGCTCACGGCGCTCGCGCCGGTGATGCTGCTGATCGCGGGCCTGATCAAGCTGACGTCGCGCGGGCCGGTGTTCTTCCGCCAGAAACGCAAGGGCATCGACGGGCACGAGTTCGAGATCTACAAGTTCCGCTCGATGAAGGTGCACCAGGAAGCCGCGGGCACGGTGACGCAGGCGACCAAGAACGACACGCGCGTGACGCCGGTCGGCCGGTTCCTGCGCCGCACCAGCCTCGACGAGCTGCCGCAGTTCATCAACGTGCTGAAGGGCGAGATGTCGGTCGTCGGCCCGCGCCCGCATGCGCTCGCGCACGACGACATCTACAAGGATCTGGTCAAGGGCTACATGTTCCGCTACCGGATCAAGCCCGGCATCACCGGGTGGGCGCAGATCAACGGCTTTCGCGGCGAGACCGACCAGATCGAGAAGATGATGGGACGCGTGAAGCTCGATCTGTACTACATGCAGAACTGGTCGTTCTGGCTCGACATCAAGATCGTCGCGCTGACGCTGTGGAAAGGCTTCACAGGCAGCAACGCGTACTGACACAGTGCCCGCGGGCATTCCGGTTTTACGAATTTCGAATCATTGGTCAAGAGGTCGACACATCATGAATCTGACTATCATCGGCAGCGGTTACGTAGGTCTTGTCACCGGCGCATGCCTCGCCGACATCGGGCACGACGTGTTCTGTCTCGACGTCGACCAGGCGAAGATCGACATCCTGAACAACGGCGGCGTGCCGATCCACGAGCCGGGCCTGAAGGAAGTCATCGCGCGCAACCGCTCGGCCGGCCGCCTGCGTTTCTCGACCGACATCGAGGCCGCGGTCGCGCACGGCGACGTGCAGTTCATCGCGGTCGGCACGCCGCCCGACGAGGACGGCTCGGCCGACCTGCAATACGTGCTCGCGGCGGCGCGCAACATCGGCCGCTACATGACGGGCTTCAAGGTGATCGTCGACAAGTCGACGGTGCCGGTCGGCACGGCCGAGCGCGTGCGCGCGGCGGTCGCCGAGGAGCTCGCGAAGCGCGGCGGCGACCAGATGTTCTCGGTCGTGTCGAATCCGGAATTCCTGAAGGAGGGCGCGGCGGTCGACGATTTCACGCGGCCGGACCGCATCGTGATCGGCTGCGACGACGACGTGCCGGGCGAGCGCGCCCGCGAGCTGATGAAGAAGCTGTACGCGCCGTTCAACCGCAACCACGAACGCACGCTGTACATGGACGTGCGCTCGGCCGAGTTCACGAAATACGCGGCGAACGCGATGCTCGCGACGCGCATCTCGTTCATGAACGAGCTGGCGAACCTCGCCGACCGCTTCGGCGCGGACATCGAGGCCGTGCGCCGCGGGATCGGCTCCGATCCGCGCATCGGCTATCACTTCCTGTACGCCGGCTGCGGCTACGGCGGCTCGTGCTTCCCGAAGGACGTCGAGGCGCTGATCCGCACGGCCGACGAGCACGGGCAATCGCTGCAGATCCTGAAGGCCGTGTCGTCGGTCAACGCGACGCAAAAGCGCGTGCTTGCCGACAAGATCGTCGCGCGCTTCGGCGAGGACCTGACGGGCCGCACGTTCGCGATCTGGGGCCTGGCATTCAAGCCGAACACCGACGACATGCGCGAGGCGCCGAGCCGCGAGCTGATCGCCGAGCTGCTGTCGCGCGGCGCGCGCATCGCCGCGTACGACCCGGTCGCGCAGCAGGAGGCGCGCCGCGTGATCGCGCTCGATCTCGCCGATCACCCGAGCTGGCTCGAGCGCCTGAGTTTCGTCGACGACGAAGCGCAGGCCGCGCGCGACGCCGATGCGCTCGTGATCGTCACCGAATGGAAGGCGTTCAAGAGCCCCGACTTCGTCGCGCTCGGCCGCCTGTGGAAGACGCCGGTGATCTTCGACGGCCGCAACCTGTACGAGCCGGAGACGATGAGCGAGCAGGGCATCGAATACCACCCGATCGGCCGGCCGGGCTCGCGCCAGGCCGTCGCCGCGCGCGTGCCGGGCGCCGCGCGCGCGAGCGCGTAACCCTGTTTCCCGTCACCCGCTACGAGACGCCATGTTCCGGAACATCCTGATCGTCTGCCACGCGAACGTCTGCCGCAGCCCGGCGGCGGAAATGCTGTTCAAGTCGCACGCCGCGTCGCGCGGCGGCCCGCGCGCGACGTTTCATTCGGCCGGCGTTCATGCGAACGACGGCGACGGCATCGATCCGGTGATGCGGCAGTTGCTCGCGGAGCGCGGCGTCGATGCGACGACCCACCGCTCGCGGCGGCTGTCGCGCCGGATCGTGCGCGACGCCGACCTGATTCTCGTCAGCGAGCGCGGACAGATCGCGGCCGTCGAATCGGTCGATCCGTTCGCGCGCGGCAAGGTCCACCTGCTCGGCAAGTGGGAAGGGGCCGAGATTGCCGATCCGCACGGCGGCCCCGAGGCCGAATACCGCGAGAGCTACTCGCAGATCGAACGTCTGGTTCAAGGATGGCTACAGAAACTATGCTGAAACGCCCGATGCGCCCGGTGGCGCTTGCCGTCGCGCTGACGACTTTCCTGTCAGCCTGTGCAACCGCGCCCGGCAACTACCTCGACTCGTCGAACCTGAAGGACGACGGCCGCCAGCAAGCGGCCGAGACCTATCCGGTTCATTACATCGACGCCAAAGTGGTGATGGACCAGTTGCAGAAGCAGCAGGTCGACCATCCGCTGCCGCCGGGACGTTATACCGATCCGTCGCAGTACGTGTACCGCATCGGCCCGCAGGACATCCTCGGCGTCACCGTCTGGGACCACCCCGAACTGACGACGCCGCAGGGCCAGTCGTTCTCCAGCGGCGGCAACACGACGCAGACGATCGCGGGCGCGCTGCAGCAGCCCTATTCGTCGTCGCTGCCGGGCCAGGCCGATCCTTACGGCCAGACGGTGGCCGCCGACGGCACGATCTTCTTCCCGTTCGTCGGCCGCATCCACGTGGCGGGCAAGACGATCGCGCAGACCCGCGACGAGCTGGCCACGCGTCTCGCGCGCTATGTGAAGAACCCGCAGCTCGACGTGCGCGTGCTGTCGTTCCGCAGCCAGAAGGTGCAGGTGACGGGCGAGGTGAAGACGCCGGGCCCGCTCGCGATGAGCGACGTGCCGCTGACGCTGGTCGACGCGATCTCGCGCTCGGGCGGCTCGACCAACGAGGCCGACCTGCAGCGCGTGCGCCTGACGCGCGACGGCAAGCTGTACACGCTCGACGCGAACGGCGTGCTCGATCGCGGCGAAGTGCGGCAGAACGTGATGCTGCAGCAGGGCGACATCGTCAACGTGCCGGATCGCAGCGACAGCCGCGTGTTCATCATGGGCGAGGTCAAGACGCCGGTCACGGTGCCGATGCTCAAGGGCAGGCTGACCATCGCCGACGCGCTGACGGCGGGCGGCGGCATCCTCGACACCGATGCGAACCCGCGCAAGATCTATGTGATGCGCGGCATGCGCGACAACCCGACGAAGCCTGAAGTGTTCCGCCTCGACATGACGCAGCCCGATGCGTTGATGCTGTCGAGCCGCTTCCCGCTTCAGCCGCTCGACGTGGTCTACGTCAGCACGGCCAGCTCGGTGCAGTTCAACCGGGTGCTGCAGCAGGTGCTGCCGACGATCCAGACGATCTTCTACATGCGGCAAATCACGCGCTGATAGCCCGCCGGGGCGGCGCCTGCCCCCCGGCACCACTCAAGCGGGAACGAATGGTGAACACGCAAGCGAAACACTCCTACGCGGATCTGTCCGTGAAAACCGAGGAAGAGGACGTCGTCCTCGGCCAGTTGCTCCAGGTAATCATGGACGACATCTGGCTGCTGCTCGGCATCGCGGTGACGGTCGTCGCGCTCGCCGGCCTTTACTGCTACGTCGCGAAGCCGGTGTATCAGGCCGACGTGCACGTGCGGGTCGAGAGCAACGACAACACGTCGCAGGCGCTCACGCAGACGCAGACCGGCGCGACGATCAACACCGGTCCGCAGCAGGCGCAGACCGATGCGGAAATCGAGATCATCAAGAGCCGCGGCGTCGTCGCGCCGGTCGTCGAGCAGTTCAAGCTGAACTTCTCGGTCGTGCCGAAGACGCTGCCCGTGATCGGCAGCCTCGCCGCGCGCGTCGCGACGCCGGGCACGCCGGCGCGGCCGTGGCTCGGCCTGAAGTCGTACGCGTGGGGCGGTGAAGTCGCCGACGTCGATTCGATCAGCGTCGTGCCCGCGCTCGAAGGCAAGAAGCTGACGCTGACGGCCGGTCCGAACGACACCTATTCGCTCGTCGACCAGAACGGCACCCGGCTGCTGTCGGGCCAGGTCGGCGAATCGGCGCAGGGCGGCGGCGTGACGCTGCTCGTGAAGAAGCTCGTCGCGCGCCCCGGCACGCAGTTCACGGTGGTCCGCTACAACGATCTCGACGCGATCGGCGGCTTCCAGGCCGGCATCCAGGTGAGCGAGCAGGGCAAGCAGACGGGCGTCGTGCAGATCTCGCTCGAAGGCAAGGACCCGGATCAAACCGCCGCGATCGCGAACGCGCTCGCGCAGTCGTACCTGAACCAGCACGTGGTCGCGAAGCAGGCCGAAGCGACCAAGATGCTCGACTTCCTGAAGGGCGAGGAACCGCGCCTGAAGGCCGACCTCGAACGCGCGGAAGCCGCGCTGACGCAGTACCAGCGCACGTCGGGCTCGATCAACGCGAGCGAAGAGGCGAAGGTCTACCTCGAGGGCAGCGTGCAGTACGAGCAGCAGATCGCCGCGCAGCGCCTGCAGCTCGCGTCGCTCGCGCAGCGCTTCACCGATTCGCACCCGATGGTGATCGCCGCGAAGCAGCAGCTCTCGGAGCTGCAGGGCGAGAAGGACAAGTTCAGCAACCGCTTCCGCAGCCTGCCGGCGACCGAAGTGAAGGCCGTCCAGCTCCAGCGCGACGCGAAGGTCGCCGAGGACATCTACGTGCTGCTGCTGAACCGCGTGCAGGAGCTGTCGGTGCAGAAGGCCGGCACGGGCGGCAACATCCACCTCGTCGATTCGGCGCTGCGCCCGGGCGATCCGGTCAAGCCGAAGAAGGTGCTGATCCTGTCGGCTGCCGTGTTCCTGGGGCTGATCCTCGGCACGGGCGTCGTGTTCCTGCGCCGCAACCTGTTCCAGGGCATCGAGGATCCCGACCGCATCGAGCGCGCGTTCAACCTGCCGCTGTACGGGCTGGTGCCGCAAAGCGCCGAGCAGGTGAAGCTCGACGCCGCGGCCGAGAAGGGCGGCGGCCGCGCGCGGCCGATTCTCGCGAGCCTGCGTCCGAAGGATCTCAGCGTCGAGAGCCTGCGCAGCCTGCGCACCGCGATGCAGTTCGCGATGATGGACGCGAAGAACCGCGTGATCGTGCTGACGGGCCCGACGCCCGGCATCGGCAAGAGCTTCCTGACGGTCAACCTCGCGGTGCTGCTCGCGCATTCGGGCAAGCGTGTGCTGCTGATCGACGCCGACATGCGTCGCGGCCTGCTCGACCGCTACTTCGGCCTCACCGCGCAGCCGGGCTTGTCGGAACTGCTGAGCGACCAGTCGCCGCTCGAGGATGCCGTGCGCGAAACGCCGGTGCAGGGCCTGTCGTTCATCGCGGCCGGCACGCGTCCGCCGAACCCGTCGGAACTGCTGATGTCGACGCGTCTGCCGCAATACCTCGAAGGGCTCAGCAAGCGCTACGACGTCGTGCTGATCGATTCGCCGCCGGTGCTGGCGGTGACCGACGCGACCATCATCGGCCGCATGGCCGGCTCGACGTTCCTCGTGCTGCGCTCGGGCATGCACACCGAAGGCGAGATCGCCGACGCGATCAAGCGCCTGCGCACCGCGGGCGTCGATCTGGAAGGCGGGATCTTCAACGGCGTGCCGCCGAAGGCGCGCGGCTACGGCCGCGGCTACGCGGCCGTGCACGAATACCTGAGCGCCTGAGTGCAGTGTGCGAAACCGGGCCGGCGCGCAGCGCGCCAGCCCGGCCGACTGGAGAACCATCGATGAAAATTTCCGTGCTCGTCCCGACCTACCGGCGCCCAGCCGACCTCGCGCGCTGCCTGCTGGCGCTGCAGCGGCAGCAGCGGCTGCCCGACGAGGTGATCGTCGTCGCGCGCCCGGAGGACGACGCCACGCACGAACGGCTCGCCGATCCGGCGGTCGGCGGCGCGCTGCCGCTGCGCATCGTGCCGGTCGACGTGCCGGGGCAGGTCGCCGCGCTGAACAAGGGGCTCGACTCGGCGAACGGCGACATCGTCGCGATCACCGATGACGATGCGGCGCCGCACCCCGACTGGCTGGCGCGCGTCGAGTCGGCATTCCAGGCCGATCCGCGCGTGGGCGCGGTCGGCGGGCGCGACTGGGTGCACGAGAAAGGCCGCGTGCTCGACGAATCGCGCGAACTCGTCGGCCAGCTCACGCTGTCCGGCAAGATCGTCGGCAATCATCACCTCGGCGTCGGCGGCGCGCGCGAAGTCGACATGCTGAAAGGCGCGAACATGAGCTACCGCCGCACCGCGATCGAACGGCTGCGTTTCGATACGCGGCTGCGCGGCGCGGGTGCGCAGGTGCACAACGACATGGCGTTCAGCATGCGCGTGCAGCGCGACGGCTGGAAGCTCGTCTACGACCCGGCGATCGCGGTCGATCATTTCCCGGCCGAGCGCTTCGACGACGACCGGCGCGACGCCGCTTCGCTGAATGCGATCAGCAACGGCGCGTACAACCTGCATCTGATCCTGCGCGAGCATCTGCCGCCGGTCCGGCGCGAGATCGCGTGGTGGTGGTGGACGCTGGTCGGTACGCGCGTCTATCCGGGTTTCGCGCACGTGCTGCTGTCGCTGCATACGGCGCAGCGCAGCCGGATCCGCGAGCACTGGCGCGCGGTGCGCCGCGGCGCGCGCGACGCACGCCGCGCGAACCTTGCCCCCCACCGTGCGGCGATGCCGCCGGTGACGTCTTGAACGGGCTGCGCGCATCGCGCGCGGCCACCCCCGGAGGGCTCGAAATGAAACAACCCCCACGCGCGCTTTGCGCGCTGCCCCCCGAGGGGGCGGTCAGCCTCCTTGGGGCGGCCCGGCGGAGGCTGACATGACCACAACGAAAGTCCACGTCCACCTGTTTTACGGCGCCGATCCGCGTACCTACCGGAAAGGCGAGAACATCGGCTGCCTGTACGGCTATCACCATGCCGAATCCGACGAATTCCGGCTGACCTATTCGCAGGACGGCGGCGAGAGCCGGGTCGCCAGCCTCGCGCGCCGCGCGCTGAAGGCGGCGCTCGGCTTCGACGTCGTGCATGCATGGCGCAACCGCGCCGCGCTGCTGAACACCGACGTGATCTGGACGCACACCGAGCAGGAGCATCTCGCCGCTGCGCTGATCCTGAAGCTCGCCGGCGCGCAGGGCAAGCGCCCGCTGCTGCTCGCGCAGAGCGTGTGGTTGTTCGACAAGTGGGGCAGTTTCGGCGGCGCGCGCCGCTGGCTGTACCGCAAGCTGCTCGCGCGCGCCGACGCGCTGACCACGCTCGCCCGCGACAACGCCGAGCTGTGCCGCCGCTACCTCGGGCGCGATGCCGAGTTCGTCTATTACGGGCTGAACACGCAGGATTTCCCGCTTACCGAGCCGCAGCAGTGGCAACCGAACCGGCCGCTGCGGATCGCGGCGATCGGCAACGACCGCGACCGCGACTGGCGCACGTTCCTCGCCGCGTTCGGCGGCGACGAACGCTACGACGTACGGCTCGCGACGCGGCGCCGCGTGCCGCGCGAGTGGCATGCGCCGAACGTGAAGATCGGCTCGGCGTCGGGGCTCGCGAAGCAGCACGAGCTGTACGCATGGGCCGACGTGATCGTCGTGCCGCTGCGGCCGAACTTCCACGCGTCGGGCATCACCGTGATGCTCGAGGCGGCGGCCGTCGGCAAGCCGATGATCGTGTCCGACGTCGGCGGCCTCAGCGACTACTTCCCGCACGATACGGCCGCCTATGTGCCGGCGTTCGACGCGCAGGCGATGCGCCAGGCCGCCGATCGCTTCGTCGCCGATCCGGTCGCGGCGCTCGGCTGCGCGCGGGCCGCCGCCGCGTGCCTGCGCGAGCGCGACCTGACCACGCAGGCGTTCGCCGAGCAGCACGTGCGGATCACGCGCGACCTGCTGCGACGGCGCCGCACGCCGGCCGCCGCGGGCCTGGCGATGCCGCTTGCGGATTCGCGTCCGTCGTCGCGGTGAGAGCGGATCGATGAGTACGATTGCCGCCGAACGCGCACCGTCGCGCAACCGCAGCTGGTTTGCCGAACCGAAGCACTGGGCCGGGCAGGCCGGGCTGTGGTCGTTCACCGCCGTGCTGATCGCCGCGCACCAGGGCAAGGTGCTGACGCTCGCGTTTCCGGTGCTGGCGATCGCGGTGGGCATCTGGCTGTATTTCAAGAGCCCGGCGCGCTATGTCGGCTTCATGTGGTGGGTGTGGTTCCTGAGCCCGGAAGTGCGGCGTCTCGCCGACTGGTCGAAGGGCGCGTTCACGCCGACCAGCCTGATCCAGGTCGCGCCGCTCGCGGTGACGATGATCGCCGGCTTCGGGCTGATCCGGCATTACCGCGTGCTCGCGCAGCGGCGCGGGATTCCGGTGCTGCTGATGCTGTTCGGGCTCGCGTACGCCTATCTCGTCGGGATCGTGTCGAGCGGCGTGATGGCTGCGACCTACGACCTCGCGAACTGGGTGTACCCGGTGCTGATCGGCTTTCACATCATGGTCAACGCGCGCGACTATCCCGAGTACCGCGACGTGCTGCTGTCCACGTTCATGTGGGGCATGCTCGTGATGGGCGTGTACGGCGTCGTGCAGTACTTCGTGATGCCGCAGTGGGACGTGTTGTGGATGATCGGTTCGGACATGGGTTCGCAGGGCGAGCCCGTGCCGTACGGCGTGCGGGTATTCAGCACGATGAACTCGTCGGGGCCGTTCGCGTTCGCGATGATGGGCGCGCTGGTGTTCGTGCTCGCGGCGCCGCAGAAGATCCGCTGGTTCGCGGGCGCGGCCGGGTTCGTGTCGTTCGCGCTGTGTCTCGTGCGTTCGACGTGGGGCGGCTGGGTGATCGCGCTCGCGATCCAGCTCGCGCAGTCGAACAACCGCGTGCGGATGCGGATCCTCATCAGCGGCGTCGTGCTGGTCGGGTTATGCGTGCCGCTGCTGACCGTCGGGCCGGTGGCCGATCGTCTCGGCCAGCGTCTCCAGTCGATCGTGAACCTGAAGGACGACCGCAGCTACGACGACCGCAACAAGTTCTACGCAACCTTCGCGCAGACGGCGTTTACCGACGTCGCCGGTGAGGGGATGGGCGCGACGGGCGCATCGACGAAGCTGTCGAGCGACAGCGGCGAGCTCGGCAAGTACGGCAGCTTCGACAGCGGCGTGATGAACGTGCCGTTCGTGCTCGGCTGGCCCGGCACGCTGCTGTATCTCGCCGGCGTCGTGATGCTGTTCGGCCGCACGCTGCGCGCGGCGTTCAAGCTGCGCAAGGACAAGTTCGTCGGCGCGTGCCTGAGCCTGTGCCTGTCGACGTTCGCGATGCTCGTGTTCACGAACTCGCTGATCGGCACGGGCGGCCTGCTGATGTTTACAGCCATTTTTTCGATACTTTCCGCGGCGCACTGGCAGAAGGCGCAACGCCTGCTGGCCGCCGCGCGTTCACGGGGAGGCGACCTTTGAGAATCGCGATCGTCACGCATGTCGTGCGGCATAACGACGGGCAGGGCCGCGTCAATTACGAAATCGCGCGCGCGGCGCTGGCCGAGAACTACGAAGTCACGCTGGTCGCGTCGCACGTCGCGCCCGAGCTGCTGGCCGATCCGCGCGTGCGCTGGGTGCCGGTGAAGGTCGGGCGCTTCTGGCCGTCGAATCTCGTCAAGCAGCAGGTGTTCGCGCTGAAGAGCGCGTGGTGGCTGCGCGCGCATCGCGGCGAGTACGACGTGCTGCACGTGAACGGCTTCATCTCGTGGATCAAGGCCGACGTGAATACCGCGCACTTCGTGCACGGCGGCTGGTTCAGGAGCCCGTACTATCCGTTCGGGCTCACGAAGGGGATGTGGTCGGCTTACCAGTACGTCTATACGCGTGTGAACACCGCGCTCGAGCGCTGGGCATACCGGCGTTCGCGTGCGATCACCGCGGTGTCGCAGAAGGTGGCCGACGAGATCGCCGCGCTCGGCATCGACAGCCGCAAGATCAGCGTGATCTACAACGGCGTCGACGGCAGTGCGTTCGCGGGTGCGCAGGCCGACCGCGCGGCGTTCAAGCTGCCGGACGACGCGTTCCTGCTGCTGTTCGTCGGCGACCTGCGCACGCCGCGCAAGAACCTCGGCACCGTACTGAAGGCGCTGACGAAGCTGCCGGCGAACGTCCATCTGGCGGTGGCAGGCTATCTGCCCGGCAGCCCGTATCCGGACGAGGCGCGCGCGCTCGGCATCGATTCGCGCGTGCATTTCCTCGGCCTCGTGAAAAACATGCCGACGCTGATGCGCTCGGTCGATGCATATGTATTCCCGTCGCGCTACGAAGCGATGAGCCTGTCGCTGCTCGAGGCGATGGCGGCCGGACTGCCGGTCGTCACCGCGCGCACCGCGGGCGGCGCGGAAATCATCACGCGCGAATGCGGGATCGTGCTGGAGGATCCGGACGATCCGGCCGCGCTCGCGCAGGCGATCGGTTCGCTCGCGGCGTCGCGCGACACCTGCCGCGCGATGGGCGACGCGGCTCGCGAACTGATGACCCGTTTCGGCTGGGCGCACATGGGTGCCCAGTATGTCGCGCTCTACCGGCGCATCGGCCAACCCACGCAGCCGTCCGCGTTCGAGCGGGTCGAGCATGCAGTCACGCAGGAGCAATCGTGATGTCCCAATCTTCCCGGCCGATCAAATCGTTGCAGATCGGCATGCACTGGTTCCCCGAACGTGCGGGCGGCCTCGACCGGATGTACTACTCGCTCGTCGGCGCGCTGCCGGGCGCGGGCGTGGAGGTGCGCGGGCTCGTCGCGGGCTCGCCGAAGGTCGCCGACGACACGGGCGGCGCGATCCAGGGCTTCGGTCCCGCGTCGCAGACGCTCGCGCGCCGGATGCTCGCCGCGCGGCGCGCGCTGCGCGAGGAGATCCGCAGCGAGCGGCCGGACGTGATTTCTTCGCACTTTGCGCTGTATACGTTCCCGGGCCTCGACGTGACGCGCGGGATTCCGCAGGTGTCGCACTTCCAGGGGCCGTGGGCCGACGAAAGCCAGGTCGAGGGCGCCGCGTCGCTCGGGCAGCGCGCGAAGCGCTATCTCGAGCAGGCCGTCTATACGCGCTCGTCGCGGCTGATCGTGCTGTCGCAGGCGTTCGGCCAGATCCTGACGAATCGCTACGGGATCGAACCGTCGCGCGTGCGCGTGATTCCCGGCTGCGTCGATACCGCGCAGTTCGACACGCCGCTCACGCCCGCCGAGGCGCGGCACAAGCTGCAACTGCCGCAGGACCGGCCGATCGTGCTGGCCGTGCGCCGGCTGGTGCGGCGCATGGGGCTGGAGGACCTGATCGACGCGATCGGCCTCGTCAAGCACCGTCACCCGGACGTGCTGCTGCTGATCGCCGGCAAGGGCAAGATCGGCGAGGAACTGCAGCAGCGTATCGACGCGGCGGGGCTGCAGGACAACGTGAAGCTGCTCGGCTTCGTGCCCGACCATCATCTCGCGGCGCTGTACCGCGCGGCGACGGTCAGTGTCGTGCCGACGGTCGCGCTCGAAGGCTTCGGGCTGATCACCGTCGAATCGCTCGCGTCCGGCACGCCCGTGCTGGTCACGCCGGTCGGCGGGCTGCCGGAGGCGGTGGCCGGGCTGTCCAACGATCTCGTGCTGCCGTCGACCGGCGCGGACGCGATCGCGGAAGGGCTCGGCGGCGCGCTGTCGGGTGCGATCGCGCTGCCCGACGAGGCCGCGTGCAAGCGTTATGCGCGCGATCATTTCGACAACGCGGTGATCGCGCGGCGCGTCGCCGGCGTGTACGAAGAGGCGATCCAGGCGGCAGGTTGAGCGCCCGCGGCGCGCACCGTGCGTGCCGTACCGAAGGTCGAACCGGTGCGCGTGCGCGGCCGGTTCGCGCACCGGCCGCCCGCTACGGGCGCGCCGGCTTTCCCCTTCCGATCCACATCGCCGGCACGCGTCACGCGCGCCTGAGCGTCGCGGCCCACACGCCGAGCGCGGCCACGCTGACGACCGCGCCGAGCGCGCAGACGCCCGTCCATCCGGCGCGCGCATACATCATCGTCGACGCAATCGCGCCGAGCCCGCTGCCGGCCGAGTAGAACAGCATGTAGCAGCCGACGAGCCGTGCATGCGCGTCGGGCCGCGTGCCGAGAATCATGCTCTGGTTGACGACGTGGACGGCCTGCCCGCCGACGTCGAGCAGCACGATGCCGACGATCAGCGGAGCAATCGACGTATTGCCGAACGCGAGCGGCAGCCACGAGCACGCGAGCAGCGCGAGCGCGGCGCCGGTCGTCGCTTCGCCGCGCCCGCGATCGGCAAGCCGGCCCGCGCGCGTGGCCGCCGCCGCGCCCAGTGCGCCGACGAGGCCGAACGCACCGATCTGCGTATGCGACATCGAATGCGGCGGTGTGCTCAGCGGCAGCACCAGCGCGCTCCAGAAGATGCTGAACGCCGCGAACATCAGCAACGCGATCGCGCCGCGCACGCGCAGCACGCGTTCGTCGCGCAGCAGCGACACCATCGATCGCAGCAGCGCCGCGTAACCGATGCGTTCGCGCGGCCCGTTCGTGTCGGGCAACAGCCGCGACAGCACGGCGAGCATCGCGATCGCGAGCGCACCCGAGACGAGATAGACCGCGCGCCAGCCGGCAAGATCGGTGACGACGCCGGCCACCGAGCGCGCGGCCAGCAGCCCGATCACGACGCCGCCCTGCGCGGCGCCCACCACGCGCCCGCGTTCGCCGGCGCCCGCGAGCGCGGCCGAGCACGCGATCAGCCCTTGCGTCATCGCGGTGCCGAGCAGCCCGACCGCGACCATCCCCGCCAGCAGCGCGATGCGCGTCGATGCCGCCGCCACGCCGATGCAGGCCGCCGTCAGCAGCAGAAGCTGCACGGCGATCAGGCGTTTGCGGTTCAGCAGATCGCCGAGCGGCACGACGAACAGCAGCGCGAGCGCGCAGCCGAGCTGCGTGGCGGTGATGACGGCGCCGACCGCGGCTTGCGACACGCCGAAATCCCGCGCGATCGAATCGAGCAGCGGCTGCGCGTAGTAGACGTTCGCGACGCTCGCCGCGCAGCAGACGGCCAGCAGCGAGACGCGGGCCGCGGACAGGCGGCCGTCGCCGGCCGGATGCGCCGTGTGCGATGCATTCGCTGCATTCGACGCAACGGTGCTTGAATGACAGGAAGGCGCCATCGGTTTCCTTACGCAAAGTAGTTGCAATTTGAAACTTGTATGAGTGTAGGAAAAGTAGTTTTAAAATGCAACCTGTTGTGCGGCGGGCGACGGGCCCGCGCACGGACGGCCGGCACTGCCGCGAGGGCGGCCGGCTAGACTGCGGAGAGGAACATGGCCAGGCAGAAAAGTCTTGCGGATTCGCCGTGCCCGGTGGCGCGGGCGACCGATATCGTCGGTGATCGCTGGGCGCTGCTGATCGTGCGCGATGCGTTCGACGGCGTGCGCCGCTTCGGCGATTTCCGCGCGAGCCTCGGCGTCGCGAGCAACATCCTGTCCGACCGGCTCAGGATGCTGGTGGACGCCGGCGTGTTCGACGTCGTGCCGGCGTCGGACGGCACCGCGTATCAGGAGTACGCGCTGACCAAAAAGGGCGAGGGGCTGTTTCCGGTCATCGTGATGCTGCGGCAGTGGGGCGAGGCGAACCTGTTCGCGCGCGGCGAGCCGCATTCGGTGCTGGTCGACCGCAATACGGGGCGCGCGATCCGCAAGCTCGCGCTGCGGCACGACGATGGTCGGCCCGTGAAGGCGGCCGAGACGGTCGTGAGGAAGGTCGGCGACGAAGCGGGCGCGACGCGGCGGTGAGCACGACGCGCTATGGCGCGGATGGCGAGCGGAAACGAAGCGGGGGCGACGAAGGTTGCGGCCGGACCGGCTCGAACGCGGTTTGCCGAACCGTGCGGCTACGTGGATTGACGCGTGTTCAGGGCGACGGATTCGCGCTCAATGCCGCTCGCCGCGCCAGCGTCCCGGCGCAACGCCGAAGCGCTTCGTGAACGCATGCGTGAACGTGCTTTGATCCGCAAAGCCGACCATGCCCGCGATGTCGACGAGCGGATGCCGGCCATCTGCGAGCAGTACGACCGCCGCGTCGAGCCGCAGCCGCTGCAAATAGCGATGCGGCGTTTCGCCGAACGCGTCGACGAACAGTTGATGAAACCGGCGCATCCCGTAGCCGCAGTGCGCGGCGAGATCGGCGATGCGCAGCGGCTCGGCGAGCCGCGCGCGCAGCCAGCGGTCGATGCGCGCGAAATCGAGGCCAGACGCGGGCGCGGCGATGCCGGCATCGTCGATGAGCGCGCCGCACAGGCGTGCCGCGGCCTGCCACTGGAAACGGTGCGCGGCTGCCTGCCGTGCGTCGCCGGCCGGCGCATCGAGTTGCGCGGCGGCCGCTGCGACCTGCGCGACGAGCGACGTCAGGGCCGGATCGATCGACACGGCGCGTGCGCGGTCGAACAACCGCTGCGGCACCGCGAGCGATGCCGCGGGCAGGTCGATCACGAGCTGGCGATTGTCGCCGAGGCCCGCATAGTCGTGGCGCGCGCCGGCCGGAATCAGCCACGCCGCGTGCCGGTCGATGCGCCGGCCGATCCCGTCCACCGCCATCACCATCGCGCCATCGACGCCGAGCACGACCTGGTGGAAGTCGTGCACGTCCGACGCTTCGCACGTGTCGTAGCGGCGCAGCGCGATGGCGGGGGAGGCGATGCGTTCCATCGGAAGGAGACGGCCGGGTGCGTCGTCAGACGTCGAGCAGTTCGACTTCGAACACGAGCGTCGCATTCGGCGGAATCACGCCGCCTGCGCCGCGCGGGCCGTAGCCGAGTTGCGGCGGGATCGTCAGGCGGCGCACGCCGCCGACCTTCATGCCCTGAACGCCTTCGTCCCAGCCCTTGATGACCATGCCGCCGCCGAGCACGAACGCGAACGGGTCGTTGCGGTCCTTGCTCGAATCGAATTTCTGACCGTCGGTCAGCCAGCCCGTGTAGTGGACGCTGACGGTCTTGCCGGCTTGCGCTTCCGCGCCGGTGCCTTCGGTCAGGTCTTCGTATTTGAGGCCCGATTCGGTCGTGATGACAGACATGACTACTCCTGAAAGAGGGTTGCGTAAGACCGCTATTGTAGGCGAGCCCGCAGCGGGCCGTCGCACGTGGCTTTCACCCGCCGGCACGCGTGTCGCGGACGGCTGCGAGGCGCCGCGCCCGCGATCGCCGAAAATGCAAATGGAACGCGCGTTTGAATTTTTCGCGGGCCGCGCGACCGAGGTTGCATCGTGCGAGTGCGCCGCGCGTATGAATCGGTGCTACCGGGGCGGTATGCCATATGCCGCGCGCCGCCGCCGGATTCGTCGAAACGCCCGTCGCGCGGGGCGTTCGGGCAGATGGCGAGTCGCGGCGCCGAGCGCCTCGCGTCGCTTGCAGGCCGTTCGAATCGCGGCCCGCCCGGGCGCTGTTCGAACGTCGTTTTTCCCGCCTTTCCGACCGTGCCCTGTTTGGAAGCGGGCATCTACCGCGCGGCTTGCGCGCGTCGGCGCGGGCGGCCTATCTTTACATTTATCGATGTCAAGATTTTGGCGGTGCGCGATGCGCCGCCGGGGCCTGCGCCGGCCGCGTCGGACGACGCGCCGGGCCGCTCCGGAACAGGAGAACGATGAACATGAAGTCAGCCGCTTCCGCTACCGCAGCCGGGATCATGCCGGTGCGCCGCGACCTGCGCTTCGATCTGCCGGTCGAACGCGCGAAGGACTGGCATGGCCTCGGGTCGCACGTGACCCATTTCTTCAACGCGCTGTCGCTGCTGTTTCCGGCCGGCGAGCGCTTCTTCATGGACTCGGTGCGCCATTACCGTGACCGGATCGACGATCCCGTGCTGAAGCAGCAGGTGCTCGGCTTCATCGGCCAGGAAGCGATGCATACGCGCGAGCACGTCGAATACAACGAGCTGATGCAGGCGAACCGTTTGCCCGCGCGCAAGCTCGACAAGCGCGTGTGGGCGGTGCTCGGCTACATGAAGCGCAAGCTGCCGCATTCGGTGCAGCTCGCGCAGACGGTCGCGGCGGAGCACTATACGGCGATGCTCGCCGAATGGCTGCTGCGCGACCCGACGCGCCTCGAAGGCTCGGTCGAAGGCTACCGGCAGATGTGGATATGGCACGCGCTCGAGGAAACCGAGCACAAGGCCGTGTCGTTCGACGTGTGGAATGCCGTGATGAAGCCGGGACTGCGGCGTTACCTGATCCGCATCGGCGTGTATCTGCTGACGACGCTGACGTTCTGGCCGGCCGTGTTCCTGATGCACGCGACGCTGTTGTGGCGCGATCGCGGCGCCGGACATCAGGTGCACGGGATGCTGCGGACGATCGCGTTCCTGTACGGGCCGCGCCGCGGGCTGTTCCCGCGCATCGCGGGCGAATGGCTGAGCTTTTTCCGGCCGGGCTTCCATCCGTGGGATCACGACAACCATCACCATCTCGCGCGGGTCGACGCGCTCGTCGCCACCTACGGCGAACACGGCGGCACGCCGGTCGGCCGCGGCCGCGCGAACGCGCTGGCGCCGGTCGCATCGGGCCGCTGACACAATCCGTTTCTGACACGAGCCGTCGCGCTGCCATGGACGGCGTCGGGCCGCGCATGTTGCGTTCCTGCATCATGCCGGCTTCCTCCGACGATTGACCGAAATCAACCGGAACCGGTTGCGCGGGCATCCGGCTGTCCGGCCGACCGGCGGTGCACACCCCCGCCGGCGTACCGATTCTGCGTGCGCCGCATCGCACCCTAACGCCGCGCGCCAGCACCGGCGCGGCTTTGCGCACAGCGCGCCTGCCCGTTCCGGGTTCGCGCCGCGCCCGCCACCGGGATAACACCCATCTAGCCGCAGGCCGGCCGCGTCGATATACCGTTCATGACAACCTCAATCTCATGCACGATTCATGCGCAGGGGGATTTTATTCGGACGGAAATGCGGCCAATATGTCAGTTTGATCGTGGTCCGTCGTATGCGTCGGCGAGCCGGCGCACGATACCAACGCCAAGCGGGGAACAACGATGGTTGCAAGGTCACCCGACGCAAACGGGAATGCGGCGCCCGAGACGACGCCCGTGTCCGTCACCGCTCCAGAGGCCGGCCGCAAGCTGTTCGTGATCATGCGTACGCCCGACGAGCCGCTGCTTGCGCAACTGCGGGGGCTCGGCTGGGAGATCACGGTCGCGAAGACAGCCGGCGCCGCGCAGAACATGACGTCCGGCGTAATCGTGGCCGCCGGGCTGGTCGATTTCACCGGGTTCACGTCGCGCGACTATCCGGCGCTGAAAGCGTGTCTGAGCCAGCCTGCGATCGGCTGGATTTCGATCGCGCAGGCCGGCATCACGATCGGTCCCGCCGTGCGCGAACTGATCCGCAGCTATTGTTTCGATTACGTGACGCTGCCGCTGCCCTACGAATGGATTTCGCATGTGCTCGGCCATGCGCGCGGGATGGCCGCGCTCGACCGCGTCGACGGCGCAGCCTATGCGGCGTCGATCGGCGAGCACGGCATGATCGGCAACTGCGAGGCGATGCAGCAGCTGTTCAGCACGATCCGCAAGGTCGCGAAGACCGACGCGAGCGTATTCATCTCCGGCGAGTCGGGCACCGGCAAGGAACTGACGGCGCTCGCGATTCACGAGCGCTCCGGCCGCGGCAAGGGGCCATTCGTCGCGATCAACTGCGGGGCGATTCCGCATCACCTGCTGCAGTCGGAGCTGTTCGGCTATGAGCGCGGCGCGTTCACCGGCGCGAACCAGCGGCGCGTGGGCCGGATCGAATCGGCGAACGGCGGCACGCTGTTTCTCGACGAGATCGGCGACATGCCGGTCGAGAGCCAGGCGAGCCTGCTGCGCTTCCTGCAGGGAGGGAAGATCGAGCGGCTCGGCGGACAGGAATCGATCTCGGTCGACGTGCGGATCATCTCGGCGACGCACGTGGATCTCGACGGCGCGGTCGAGACCGGGCGCTTCCGCGCGGATCTCTATCACCGCCTGTGCGTGCTGCGCATTCACGAACCGCCGCTGCGCGCGCGCGGCAAGGACATCGACATCCTCGCGCATTACGTGCTGCAGAAGTTCAAGGCCGACAGCGGCCGCAAGATCAGCGGCTTCACGTCGGCCGCGCTCGACGCGATGCGCCGCTACGAGTGGCCCGGCAATGTGCGCGAGTTGATCAACCGCGTGCGGCGCGCGATCGTGATGGCCGAGAGCCGTCTGCTGACGCCGCACGATCTCGGGCTCGAGACGCCGGGCGAAACCGAACCCGTGACGCTCGAACAGGCGAGGGCGCTCGCCGAGCGCACCGCGATCGAGAATGCGCTGCTGCGCAACGATCACCGGATCAACAAGGCTGCCGCCGAACTCGGCATTTCGCGCGTGACGCTCTACCGGATGATGATCGAGCACGGGCTGAACGATCACGACAACAACGGCGGGCACGACGGCGCGCCGTCCGGCGACGCGGGGCATCAGCGCGTCGGGTGAGCGGCGCGTCAAGCGCGTGAACCGGTTCGGTGTCGGGGTTCAGCGATACGTCCGGAGCCGATGCAGCACGAACGTGACGGGCGGCACGCACAGCACGACCGCGACGACGCTCCATGCGCGCAAGCCCGAGCATCGCGGTGCCGTGCGCGAGCAGCATCGTGACGACGAGGCCGGCCCGCGCACGACCGGCGGCTCCGATGCCGCCGACGGCATGTAAAGCGCATGAAACGTTTCGCGTCGGCAACCGGGCGAATTTCCGCGGCGAATCGGGCCGATCGGAACGGTGCCGGCCGGTAAAAATTTCATGTCGATTGTTCAGCCTTATCCCGCAAGGCTCGACCGCCACGCGCCGGCACATGCCGCGCGCCGCATGTTTCAGATTCGCAACTTCCGGCATTCCGCGCCCGTTCCGGCCGTCGTCCCGCGCGCCGAACCCCTTGTGCGGATGGGCTCGCGCGAAGCTGGCCCGCTCCTTGCGGATATGAACGTACGAAAGTCGACGACGCGAGGTCCGGCCGGTTCTGCAGCGAATCCTGTCAGTACCGGCCAGGACGCAGTCCGCGGGGATGCGGCGGCGGAGCGCGGCGCAGCAGCCGCGTTCCGGCGAGCATGGAACGTTGTCGCCTGATCGTCGGGGCACCGGCATCGTCCGGTTGCCGGAACAAGCATCAGACTGAAAACGGGGTAGAAAAATGATCGATCGCCACACGCCGCGGCTCGCAGGCCGCGATCGCAGTGATGCGGGGCATCGCCGGTCGAACGTCGCTCTCGCAGCCGGCCGGCATGCATCGACAGGCCATCTCTCCGCGCCCGGTGCGAGGCGGATCCGGCTGATTGCCGGTCATCCGCGCCGGGTCGGCACTTTCCTGCACCCAGACCCGATTCGAAAGGGCATGTGCACACGGGCGCCGGTATCGCGACGCCCGATCTTCGGCTACTGAATTCGCACGATATCCGGTCGCGTTACCCATCGTTCGCGCGAACCGGTGCAATTGATCTGCAATCCGAATCAGGTTCGACGCGTTGCGCAGTGCACGCGACGGAGGATGAACTCGATGCGGCGGCGAACGGCGCAATGTCGTCGCCGCCCGGTGGTGAGGGGAGGGGCGGTCGGACGCGCGCGACGGGAGTGTCGCCCGTACGCGCGCGACGCCGTTTCAGCCGCCGTAGATGTCGAAGTCGAAGTACTTCGACGCGAGCCGCTTGTAGGTGCCGTCCTTGACCATGTCGACGATCGCGCGGTCGATCTTCGCCTTCAGGTCGGTGTCTTCCTTGCGCAGCCCGATGCCGGCGCCGATGCCGAGCACCTTCTCGTCGACGAGTTCGGGCCCGACGAACTGGTAGTTCGCGCCGCGCGGAGATTTCAGGAATCCGATCGCGGCCTGCACTTCATCCTGGAGCGCCGCGTCGAGGCGGCCCGAGGTCAGGTCCGCATACACGCCGTCCTGGTTCTGGTACGACACGACGTTCGCGCCTTGCTTGCCCCAGTACGCTTTCGCATAGCTTTCCTGCGTCGTGCCCTGCTCGACGCCGATCGACTTGCCCTTCAGCGATTCGGCCGTCGGCAGCAGCGGCGAGCCCTTCTTCACGACGAGCCGCGTCGGCTGGTTGTAGATCTTCGTCGTGAAGCCGATCTGCTCCGCGCGCTGCGGCGTGATCGACATCGACGACAGCACCGCGTCGAACTTCTTCGCCTTCAGCGCCGGAATCATCCCGTCGAAATCGTTCTCGAGCCACACGCACTTCGCCTTCAGGCGCGCGCAGATCTCGTTGCCGAGGTCGATGTCGAAGCCGACGAGCTTGCCGTCGGGCGCCTTCGACTCGAACGGCGCGTAGCTGGCGTCGGTGCCGAAGCGGATCGTGGTCCAGTCCTTCGCGGCGGCGGGGCCTGCGGATGCCGCGAGCAGGGCGATCGAAACAGCGGCAATCAGTCTCTTCATGGTGCGTTTCCTTGGCGGGTTGCTTCCGGTTCTGTGCGACACGGTTCCGCGGACACGAACCGCGTCTGCACGCGGTGTCCGCATGGCCATTAACGCAGAAAATAAAATCTGAGTCCAGAATGGACAAAAAATATCGTTTTGCCGGAAGAAATGGCCGATCGTCGGGTGTCGACCCTTGCAAAAATACGAAAATGGACTAGTCTTGTTAGTGAATTCATTTCGAGACTAACGATCATGTCACAGCCTGCCTACGATTCGCATTCCGCCCCGCCGCAGGCTTCGTTTGCGCAGATGTCGGCGGCCGGCCTGCGTGCGTTTTTCAACATCGCGCGCGACTGGGAACTGACGATCGACGAGCAGATCGTGCTGCTCGGGTCGCCCGGCCGTTCGACGTTCTTCAAGTGGAAGGCCGCGCCGGAATCGGCGCGGCTGCCGCGCGATACGCTCGAACGGCTATCGCTGCTGCTCGGCATCTACAAGGCGCTGCAGATCCTGCTGCCGCAGCCGGCCGCGGCCGACGCATGGGTCAAGCGGCCCAACGATGCGGCGCCGTTCGGCGGCAAGCGCGCACTCGACCGGATGCTGGCCGGCAATGTCGGCGATCTGGTCGCCGTCCGGCAATATCTCGACGCGATGCGAGGTGGCTGGGCGTGACGATGCCGATCGAAGCAAAACAATGGCCCACGACCGCCGTCGACTGGGCGCCTGCCTATCGTGTGATCCCCACCCGTTTTCCAGCGATCAACCTGTTCGACCGCGTCGCGTCGGCGGACGATTTCAACGCGCTGTACGCGCTCGAATCGCTGACCAACGACCGCATCCGCAACGAAGTCGGCACGCTCGACCTCGTGCCGCCCGCCGAGCGCCGCTACGGGCTGGGCTGGGGGCCGATCATGGCCGCGTTCACGCACCTGAATCCGCAGGGCAGCCGCTTTTCCGACGGCAGCTACGGCGTGTTCTACTGCGCCCGCTCGCGCGACACCGCGATCGCCGAAACGCGCTATCACGGCGCGCTGTTCCTGGCCGCGACGAAGGAGCCGCCGATGCGGCAGCAAATGCGGCTCTACACGGTGTTCGCGCAGGGCGACGTGGTCGACGTGCGCACGTGGCCGCAGCGCGATCCCGCATTGCTGCATCCGCTCGATTACAGCGCGGGGCAGGCGCTCGGCCGCGCGGTGCGCAACGCGGGCGGCGCGGGGATCGTCTATCCGTCGGTGCGCGACCCGGGCGGCGAGTGTCTGGCTGCATTCCGCACCGCGCTGCTGCGCGACTGCCATCACGCGGCCTACCTCGAATACAACTGGAACGGCTCGGCCGTCGACGCGGTGTTCGAACTGAACCAGGTTGGCTAGGGCTCGCTCGCGGGCCGATGCGGGCGCGACGGCATCACGGCAGCGGCCAGTCGCCCGCGTGGCGTTCGCGCGCCTCGGCCTGCGTCATCGACCACGTGCTGCCGGTGCGCGGCTCGGCGAGCGTGAGCCGCCCGGACGGCGCGAACGCGCCGGTGTCGATGAACCACTGCGCGCCGATCCGCTGCGGTGCGCGCACGGGCGTGTGCCCGGTGCAGGTCAGCGACAGTCCGGCCTGCCGCGCCGGATCGGCGAGCCCCTGGACCAGATCGCGACCCCAGATCAGTCGCTCGCGCACGTCGTGCGAATAGCTGCCCGTATCGAGGTCGGCGTCCGACCCGAAAAATTCCGCATGCAGCACGTTGAAGCGCTCGGGGCCGTCGCCGATCACGCGCACCAGCGGCAGCGCGTCGACGCGTGCCGCATGCGCGTGCAGCCGCTCCGGCGGCAGGTCGGCGCCCCAGTCGCCGCCGATCCCGCGCCACGCGTCGGGCGACAGCTTGCCGCGCGACACGAGGCTCAGCACTTCCTCGTGATTGCCGCGCACGACGTGGCACCACGGGCGGTCGAGCAGGTCGAGCGCGGTTTCGGACGCGGGGCCGCGGTCGACGAGATCGCCGACCGAGAACAGGCGGTCGCGGGCCGGATCGAAGCGGATGTCGTGCAGCAGCGCGCGCAGCACGTCCACGCAGCCGTGCAGGTCGCCGACGACGAAGTCGCGGCCGGCCGTGTTCGCGGGGTGGCGGCAGAGGGAGGCGGTGGCAGTCATCCCACTATCTTAGGCGCTCGTGCCCGTCGCCACGTCGCGATGGAATGGCGATAATCGGGGCGCGGTACCCGCCGGCGCGGCGCAGCCGGCCGCCCCGCGTACCGTTCGAACCCTTTCCATCCGCTTTCGGAATCACACGATGACGTTTTATCCGCAGGTATTACGCAACCGGCCGCGCATGGTCGCGGCGTTCGTCGCGGGCTTGCTGTGCGCGGTGCTGCTGCCGTTTCCGCTGCGTCTGACCGCGCGTACGCTGATCGGCTGGGATTGCGCGGTCTGGCTGTATCTCGTGCTGATGTGGGTGCGCATGGTCACCGCGCATCATCACAAGGTGCGCGAAGTCGCGATCCGCGAGGACGAAAACGCGACGACCGTGCTGACCGTCGTATGCCTCGCGACCGTCGCGAGCGTGGCCGCGATCGCGATCGAGCTCGCGACCGCCAAGAGCGTCGGCTTCCGCGCGGGGCTCAGCCATTACGCGATCACGGGCGCGACGCTGTTCGGCGCGTGGTTCCTGATTCCGACGATCTTCACGCTGCACTATGCGCGGCTCTATTACGGCTCGCCGAGCAGCGACCGCGCGCTGCGTTTCCCGGACCGGAACCCCGAACCCGATTACTGGGATTTCCTGTATTTCGCGTTCACGCTCGCGGTCGCATCGCAGACCGCCGACATATCGCTGGCGAACCGTTCCGCGCGGCGCGCGGTGCTCGCACAGTCGATCCTGTCTTTCTACTTCAACATGGCCGTGCTCGGGCTGTCGATCAACGTCGCGGCGGGGTTGCTGAGTTGACGCCGGTTACTTGAGCAGGTCGTACGGACCGCCGCGTTCCAGTGCCCGCCGGTACGCCGGCCGCGCGTGGATCGTGTCGAGAAGGCGCGCGATCGCGGGATACTGGCTGCCGCCGCCGCGCGCGGTCGCGGCTTCGAGCGGGAAACTCATCTGGATGTCGGCCGCGCTGAAGCCGTCGCCGACGAACCAGCCGGTGCGATTCAGCGCGCCGTCGATATGGCCGAGATGCAGCGCGATCTGCGGATCGACGAAGCCCGACTGCAGCGTGGCGGCGATCTTGCGCGCGATCGGCCGCGCGAAGAACGGCATCGGCGCATGCGCGATCCGCAGCGCGACGAGCTTGAGCAGCAGCGGCGGCATCACCGACCCTTCCGCGTAGTGGAGCCAGTACGTGAAGTCGTGCCGCTCGGGCGTGCCGGGCGGCGGCGCGAGGCGCCCGTTGCCGTAGCGTTCGACCAGGTACTCGATGATCGCGCCCGATTCGGCGAACGTGCGGCCTTCGTCGGTGACGACGGGCGACTTGCCGAGCGGATGGATCGCGCGCAGCGCGGGCGGCGCGAGCATCGTTTTCGGATCGCGCTCGTAGCGCACGATCTCGTACGGCACATCCAGTTCTTCGAGCAGCCAGAGCACGCGCTGCGAGCGCGAGTTGTTCAGGTGATGGACGGTGAGCATGTCGAGGCCGGAAGGGGGCGGGAACGACATCATACCCAGCGCGCGCGGCGTGTACGCGAATCGCGCCGCCGGCCGTTTCGAACTGCTTCGAACCGCTTCGATCCGTTATGCGCGCCGCACCGCGATCCACGCACCCCAGAACAGGCTCGCGAAAAAGCGCAGCGGTGCATCGAAGCCCGCATCGCGCAGCAGGCTGAACACGGCTTCCTCGGATGCGGGCGGATCGGCGCCTTGCAGGATCTTCGCGAGTTGCGCGCGCACGGCGTCGGGCGTGGCGCCCTTCATGCGCCAGCGCTGCTGCCACGCGTCGAGCAGGCGAGGGTGGTCCGCGTAGCGGCGATGATTGCCGGCGAGCACGAGCGGCGCGCCGGGCGTCAGGCGTCGCGCGATCGCGTGCAGCAGCGCCGCCTTCGCATCGTCGCCCGGGACGTGATGCAGCACGCCGATCAGCATTGCGCCGTCGAACTCGGGGGCGTCGGGCAGCGCATCGACATCGTCCTCGACGAACGCCGTGCGCGCACCGAAGCCGGCGGTTTCGACGTTCGTGCGCGCGAGCGCGAGCATCGGCGCGGACGGGTCGACGGCCGTGAATTGCCAGCCCGGCTCGAGCGCGGCCGCCACGCAGATTTCCTGCCCCGTGCCGCCCGCGCCCGCGACGAGTATCCGCGCATCGGGCACGCCGATCGCCGACGCGAGCATGCACGCGGCGAGTTCGTGGCAGGCATCGTAGCCGGCGAGCGCGATGCGCGATTGCTCGGCGTATTCGTGTGCGCGTGCCGGATCGAATTTCGCGGCGCTGGCGGGAAGCGACATGGCGGGTTCCTCGGGTCGGGCGCGGACGACGTGTCCGCGAGCATGGCGCAGAGCGTAAGCGTGCGTGGCCGACGCAACAAGGCGAGCGGTCATTCCGGTATGCCGACTACCCGATTCGGCAAGCGTCGGGCTGCCGATTTTCCGGGGGTCGATTCGCATTTAAAAATGTCTGAACATGATGCATCGCGGTGGCGAATCCGGCGCATACTCGATTCTCTCCCCCCGCCTGGCCGTCGCATGCCGGGCCCCGATGCGCCGCGCCAGTGGCGCGGCCATGCCGCTCGGCACGCACGAGGAGCGCATGATGTCCGATTGTCCGCACGATCCGTACGCGCAGCACTATATTCATTGTTTGCCGTTTGGCGCGCAGCCCTGTGGCGCGCTCGGCACAACACCGCGCACGCATTTTCGCGTGTGGGCGCCGGGCAGCACGCAGGTCCAGCTCGAACTCGATACCGGCTACGGCCCGACGCTCGTCCCGATGAAGGCCGCCGGCCCGAACTGGTTCGAAGTGTTCGCCGATTGCGGCGCGGGTGCGCGTTACCGCTATCGCCTCGACGATGCCGTGTCGATTCCCGATCCCGCGTCGCGTTCGCAACCCGAAGGGCTCAACGGCCCGAGCGAGGTTGTCGATCCGCGCGCGTTCACGTGGCGCAACACGTTCTGGCGCGGGCGCGCGTGGGAAGACATGGCGCTCTACGCGATTCGCCCGCACGCGGTGGGCGGCTTCGCCGGCGTGCGTCGCCGCCTGCCGCAGCTCGCGCGCCTGGGCGTGACCGCGCTGGAACTGCTCGCATCGCCGCACGACAGCCTGCCGTTCGCGCCGCTTGCGGCCGAAGGCGGCCCCGATGCGCTGAAGGCGCTGATCGACGACGCGCACGGCTACGGCTTCGCGGTGCTGCTGGAACTCGACTACGCGCGCTTCGGCAGCGGCACCGACGCGCTGCGCCACTTCGCGGAGCCGTTCTTCCATATGCGCGACGATCCGCTGCAGGCGCCGCCGCTGGCGCTCGATCATCCGGACGTCTGCGATTTCTTCTGCGACAACGCGCTGTACTGGATCGACGAATACCGTTGCGACGGGCTGCGCCTGCGCGAGGCCGACCGGATCGGCGTGTCTTGGCTGCGCGAGATCGCGGACCGCGTGCGCGCGGCCGTGCCGGCCGACCGGTTCATCCATCTCGTGCTCGGCAGCGAGCGGCATCCGGCGCATCTCGCCGATACCCATTTCGATGCGCAGTGGAATGGTTGCGGCGAACGCGCGCTACACCGGCTGACGGGGCGCGACGCGTCGGCCCACGAAGGCATTTCCACACACCAGTCGATCCACACGCTCGCCCGCGCGCTGACCGCGGCCGGCGCGGCGTTTCAGCCGGCCGCGCCGGCAGAAGGCATGGCCGCCGAACCCGGGCTGTCGTTGACGTCGCTGGTGCTGTCCGATGGCGCGTGGCGCGACTGCGGTCAGGGCGAGCGAGGGCAAGAGGCCGGCCTGGCCGGGCTCGCGCTGTCGCTGCTCACGCCGCAGATCCCGCTGATCTTCGACGAAACCGCGCGCGACGCCGATCGCGCGCATTTCGTGCAGTCTGCGCTCGCGGTGCGCGCGAAGCTGATCGCGCCGCGGCTGTCCGATTGCCGGCCGCAGGACGCGCATGCGCTGAAGGCGGACGGCGACGGGGATGCCGACGCGCTGCTCGCGTCATGGCGTCTTGCCGACGACGAGACGCTGACGATCGCACTGAACCTGTCGCCCGATGCGGTGCCGTTCGATGCGCCGAGAGGGCAGGTCGTGTTCGAGACGCCGGCGCGCGCGCGCGACCGGGTCGATGAAGGGGAATTGCCGCCGTATTCGCTCGTTGCGTGGCTGACGGGCGACGTCAACCGGTACGCGCTCACGCACGACGTGCGTCGCATCGATGACGGCTCGTGGCGTGGAGCGCGACCGAACCTGAACGCCTGAAGCGCGCCTGCGTGCGCGAGCAGGTGGTTGTCCGAACGGCCGGGCGCATCCGCGCCCGGCGGCTGCACTGCCGGCCCCCCGAGTTACCAGAACCCGCGAATACCCGCGATGCCGTACGCGCCATGACGGCGCGCGTTGTCGAGATGCGCGCGCGTCATCCCGCCGAGCGCGTAGACGGGCATCGCGGCCTGCGCGGCCAGCGCGTCGAATCGGCTCCAGCCGAGCGCCGGCGCACCGGGGTGGCTGAGCGTCGGCAACACGGGCGACAGCGTGACGAAATCCGCGCCGGCGCGTGCGGCCAGCAGCAGGTCGTCGTGCGTGTGGCAGGCGGCGGACACCCATCGTCCGGCCGGCAACGGCCGCTGCGCGGCGGCGCGCAACGCGGCGCCGTCGAGATGCCAGCCGGCGCCGTCGAGCCGCATCACGCCGGCCGCATCGATCGGGCCGTTCAGCATCAGGTGCGCGCCGGCTGCATTGCAGCGCGCGAGCGCCGCGGCGGCGAGCCGCGCGAACGCGGCCGTATCGAGCGATTTCACGCGCAGTTGCACGAGCGTCTCGCCGCGCGCGAGCACGGCCGACAGCCGGTCGAGGAACGCATCGCAATCGGCCGCCGACGCGGACGCCGGTTCCGGCGTGATCACGCAGCAGCGCGGCAGCGTTGCGTTCATCGCGCGTCGCGACGACAACGAGAGGCCGTCATTCGTCGGCCTCCTTCGCGATCTTCGGATAGACGCGCACGAGCACGATGCGCGGCCCGTTCATCTTCTTCACGACGACGTCGAAGCGGTCGAACGACACGCGCTGCCCTTCGGTCGGCAGGTCGCTGAGCGCCTGGATCACGAGGCCGCCGACCGATTCCGCACGGCCTTCGTCGATATCGATGCCGAGCGCCTGCTCGAGCGACACGACGGGCAGGCTGCCCTTGCCCATCAGCGTGCCGTCGTCGAGGCGGCTCCAGTCGGCATCGCCCTGGCGGAACTCGTCGTGGATCTGGCCGACCAGCGCGCCGAGCAGGTTGTCGAGCGTCAGGAAGCCGATCGGCTTCTCGCCCTTGTTGCCGACCAGCGCGAAGTGCGGCGCGCCCTTGCGGAAGCGGCGGAACAGTTCGAGCGCCGGGGTGTCGGGCTTCACGTACTGCACGGGGCGCACGTAGTCGGACAGGTCTTCGAGCGCCGCGCCCGCGTGACGCGCGAGCAGCAGGTCCTTCAGGTGGATCAGCCCGCTCATCTGTTCGCGCGACGCATCCTCGAACAGCGGATAGCGGCTGAAGCGGTGCCGCGCGACGATCTCCATGTTGTCGGGCAGCGGCAGGTCGCGCCGCAGGCCGATCATTTCATGGGCCGGCCGCATCAGGTCCGACACCGTCATCGACGAAAAATCGAGCGAATGAGCGAGCGTGTTCCACTCGTCGTTGCTGTACGTGCCGCGCGCCGGCTGTGCCGCGTTGCCGGCCGTGCTGCGGCGGCTGCGCAGGATCAGCTTCAGCTCGTCGGTCGAGTAGTGCGCGTCGCCGCCGTGGTCGGTCGACAGCCCCGCGAGCCGCAGCACCGCGTTGGCGCTGTTGTTGAGCACCCAGATCGCCGGATACATCGCCCAGTAGAACGCATAGAGCGGCAGCGCGACCCACAGGCCGATCTTCTCGGGCTGGCGGATCGCCATCGATTTCGGCGCAAGCTCGCCGACGACGATGTGCAGGAACGAGATCAGCGAGAACGCGAACACGAGCGAGATCAGGTGCACGACGCGTTCGGAGTGCACGCCGATCAGGTCGAGCAGCGGGCCGATCAGTTCCGCGAAGGCCGGCTCGCCGACCCAGCCGAGGCCGAGCGACGCGAGCGTGATGCCGAGTTGGCACGCGGAAAGATACGCATCGAGCCGGCCGTGCACGATGCCGAGGATGCGCCCGCGCAGGCCGTGCTTGCGGGCAAGGGTCTTGACGCGCGTCGCGCGCAGTTTGACGAGGCCGAATTCGGCCGCAACGAAGAACCCGTTCAGGGCCACCAGGAACAACGCGCCGATGAGCGCGAAGATCTGTAACAAAGAATCGCTCCGGTTATGACAGGCCCATCAGTATAGAGCCGGAAAGGAATTTGTAATGTTTTGGACGACCGATTGCTTACACCGGCGCCTCGCGGGGGATGGCGAGCGTCATGGTGGCGGTCGCGCCGTCGGCGAACGCGGTATGCGCGAACGTGCCGCCGTGCGCGAGCGCGACGCGCTGGCACAGCGCGAGCGCCCATGCGATTCGCTTCGCGTCGCGCTCGCGTAGCATTTCGCGTCGCGCGAACGATTCGAACGCATGCGGCTGTGCAGGATCGGCGAGTGCGCCGGCGCTCACGGTGCAAGTGGTGCGCGCGACGAACTGCGCGCCGTCGCGCGTGCAGGCGAACGTCACGCGGCTGCCGGCGGCGCTGGCCTCGACGGCCGCCGTCAGCATCGTCCAGAGCGCCTGCGCGATGCGTTCGCGGTCGGCCGACAGCGACGGTTCGTCGTCCGGCAGCGTCGCGTCGAGCGCGACCTGCCGTGCGTCGGCGAGCGCAAAACGGACGAGCGCGAGCGTGTCGTCGAGCAGCGCGCGCAGCGCGAACGGCCGCGGCGCGATCGCGAGCGTGCGCGTTTCCGCGCGCGGCGCATCGAGCACGTCGTCGATCAGCGTCACCTGCTGGTCGATGCCCGTGCGGATGCCCGCGAGCGCGCGCTGCAGGTTCGGATCGGCATTGGCGAGCTGGCGCTCGAGCACGTACGCCCAGCTATGCATCGCGTTCAGCGGGCTGCGCAGATCGTGCGACGCGGTGGAGAGCGCCTGGTCGCGCAGGAACAGCGCCGCCTGGGTGGCGTAGTGCGCTGCGCGTTCGCGCAGCAGGTCGGCGGCGGGATCGACGGAAGTGGACGTCACGGAGCAGGCCTGTCGGAAGCGGTTGGCGTGGAAGTCACGCGAACCGTCATTATAGGGACGGTGCGTGTCACGCCGGCAGCGCGTCTTCGTCCTTTTTCCGCGCGTCGCCGTTCGGCAGCAACTGGCACGCGAGCAGGCCGGCCAGCATCAGCGCGCAGCCGACGAGCGCGCGCAGCGTCAGCGTTTCGTTGAGCGCGGCCCAGCCGGCGACCGCCGCGAACACGCCTTCCATGCTGAAGATCACGGCCGCGTGCGCGGGCGCAGCGTCGCGCTGCGCGACGACCTGCAGCGTATAACCGACGCCGACCGACAGCAGCCCGCCGTACAGCAGCGTCGGCAGCGCGCCGCGCAGCATCGCGACGCTGACCGGCTCGACGGCCAGGCCGACCGCGAGGCACGCCACGCCGCAGACGACGAACTGCAGGAACGCGAGCACGAGCGGATCGTGACGCTTCGCGAGATGGCCGACCGCCATCACGTGCGCGGCGATGATGACGGCGCCCGCGAGCTGGAACCAGTCGCCGTAGAGCACCGAGAAGTGCTCGTCGATGCTGAGGAAATACAGGCCGATCGCCGCGAGCAGCGCGCCGAACCACGTGCCTGCGCCGATCCTGTGGCGTGCGAACACACCCATCAGCGGCACGATCACGACGTACAGCGAGCTGATGAAACCCGCGTTCGCGACTCGCGTGTACTGCAGGCCGAACTGCTGCAGCGAGATCGACACCGCGAGCAGCCCGCCGAGCGCGAGGCCCGGCAGCAGCAGTGCCGGCTCGCGGCGGATCGCCGCGAGCTGCGCGCGCGACGCCGCGTTCAGCATCAGCAGCGGAACCAGCACGAGTGCGCCGAGCAGGAAGCGCAGCCCCGTGAACAGGAACGGCCCGATCACGTCGAGGCTCAGTCGCTGCGCGACGAACGCCGAGCCCCAGATCGCGGCGGCGGCGAGCATCAGCAGGTTGGCGCGGAGGTGCTTGCGGGCTTCGGGCTTCATCGGATTCTTCTGAAGATTGCGGGCGGCGAAACCTCACAGCTTACGCCGAGATTGCAAGGCTGTCGGCAAACCTGCGCAGCGCGGCGGCCGCACGTGCGTCGCGCACGCGCGAATACAGCACGACCTGCGACTGCGGCAGCGGCGGCAGCCCGAATTTCGCGCCGACGTCGACCAGCGTGCGCGGCGCGACCCGCCGCGCGAGCGGGCAGACGGCGAGCCCTGCCGCCGCGGCCGCTGTGACCGCCGCGACACCGCCGCCCGTGAAGCGCTCCCGCCACGGC
>NZ_JBNCAB010000036.1:0-67812 GCF_049805555.1 Burkholderia sp. DN3021
GCCGCCGCCCGAACGGGAGGCCGCGTCGCGCGCCCCGGACGGCTGCCACGGCAACCTCAACGCGTCCGCCGCGAGCTCACCGGCCGCCGGGTGATAGCGCACCGACGGCAGCAGCGGCTGCGCGGCCACCGCGCCGGGGCCGACCAGCTGCTCGACGTCGAACACGCGGATCGCGTCGGAGCCGGCCTCGACGTATGCGACGACCGTATTGCTCGTGCCGAGGTCGATGCCGACCGTATAGCGCTTCATCGTGCTCAGGCGGCGCCGCGCACGTCGAACTCGACCTTCCAGCGCTCGTTCGTGCCGCTCGGGATCGCCTCGAGTTCGAGCGTGCCGGCTTCGGTCACGCGCGCGTGCAGCTTCACGGGCACGATCTCGCCGACCGTGCGCCCTTCCGCGGGCAGCGTCGCCTGGATTTCCTCGAGCTCCTGAAGTTCTTCCGGCGACCAGTAGTCGAGCAGCGTGCCGACTTGGTCCTGGCGGCGCACCGACGAGCCGAAGAAGCGGAACTGCACCGGTTCGCCGACGACGAGGCCGAACTCCTGCGGCGGCAGCGCCGCGTCCGAGCCTTCCTCCATCCCGAACGGCGCGACGCACAGCGCCTGCACCGGCGGTTCGAGCCCCGGCACCGCGGGCATCGCCGATTCGATCGCGACGTAGTACGCACGCGCCGTGCCGCCGCGAATGCGCACGCCACGGCCGCGCTTCACGTAGCCGTAATAAGCCGCGCCGCGCGCGACCGCGAGATCGAGATCGGCGCCTTCGAGCAGGCGCGCGGGCGGCGCGCCTTCGGCGGCCAGCCAGCTGTTGAGCGTATCGAGCACGCGCTGCGTGAGCAGCGCCGACTTGAACACGCCGCCGTTGAACAGCACGGCCGTCGGATGCAGGAACGTCGCGCCCTGCGGCAGCGTACGCTGCACGCCTTCGAGCGTGTCGAGCGCCGCGACCTGGCGGCCGAGGAACGCCGCGAGATGGCGCGTGATGCCCGCGTCCTGCGCATACGGCAGGCCGAGTTGCGTCAGGCCGACGCGCGCGCGGCTCACCGGGCGCGCGGCCGCATCGACCTGCGGGAAGAAGCCTTCGAGGATCGTCTGCGTGAGTTCCGCGCGCGTGAGCTCCGTGCGGATCGAACCGCCGATCAGCTTCGAGCCGCGGCTCGGCACGACGAGCGGCACCGCGTCGGTCGTCGGGTCGGACAGCAGCGTTTCCTTCGCGGCGCGGCATGCGTAGGTGAGCGCGCGCAGTTGCCACGGATCGGCCTGCGTGCCCTGCTGCGCGAGCTTGCGCGCGACCACGTGCGCGAGCGCGAGGTCCATGTTGTCGCCGCCGAGCAGGATGTGCTCGCCGACCGCCACGCGATGCAGTTCGAGATTGCCGTCGCGCTCGACCACCGCGATCAGCGACAGGTCGGTCGTGCCGCCGCCGACGTCGACGCACAGGATCAGGTCGCCGACCTGCACCTGCTTGCGCCAGCCCCCTTCGCTCTTCTGGATCCAGCTGTACAGCGCGGCCTGCGGCTCCTCGAGCAGCGTCATCCGCGTGTAGCCGGCGGCAAGTGCGGCCTCGGCCGTCAGTTCGCGCGCGGCCGGGTCGAACGATGCGGGGATCGTCACGGTCACGTCCTGGTCGGCGAACGGCGCGTCGGGATGCGCGTGGTCCCACGCTTCGCGCAGGTGCGTCAGGTAGCGGATCGAGCTTTCCAGCGGCGACACGCGCGACACTTCGGGCGGCGCATCGCTCGGCAGGATCGCCGCGCGGCGGTCGACGCCCGGGTGGCACAGCCAGCTCTTCGCGCTCGACACGAGGCGGATCGGCGTGCCGGCGCCGCGCGTGCGCGCCATCTCGCCGACCGCGAAGCCGCGCGAAGTCGTCCACGGCAGCGTCAGGTCGCCCTGCGTCAGTTCGCTTTCATGCGGCAGATAGAGGAACGACGGCAGCAGGTCGCGCGATTCCAGCGCGCCGGGCGCGGTGAGCTGCGCGATCGGCAGCACCTGCTGCGTGATTGTTTCGCCGTCGCTTGCGGCGCTGTCGACATACGACAGCGCGCAGTGGGTCGTACCGAGGTCGATACCGATCGAATAGCGCGGATCGCTCACAGTTCCACCTCCGCCGGTGCGACCACCGATGCGTCGTGGCTGCCCGTCAGCTTCGGCAGGCGCACGTCGGACACGCGCCAGCCGCGATGGCTGACGGTGCCCGTGAACGGCGCCGAGCCGACCACGTTGCCGGTCACGCGTACGGCCGTCGCGTCGAAGCCGGCCGGCAGCGTCACGCGGCTGCCTTCGGCTTCGTCGCGCACCGGCACGATCGTGAAGTGTTCGCGCAGCGCGGCACGGCAGCCGTCGTGCACGAGACGCGCAGCCGCGCCGATGTCGGCGTCCGCGTAGCCGGCGATGTCTTCCTCGACGAAGTCGATGAAGCGCGCATCGCGCTGCAGCAGGCCGAGCAGTTGCAGCGCGGCCTGCGGGCTCGCTTCGCGCAGCTCGGGCGCCGGGGCCTTCACGGGCGCAGGTGCGGGGGCCGGGGTCGGTGCGGCCGCGGGTGCCGGCGCGACCGGTGCCGGGGCGCCGTCGCGCACGCGCAGCACGCCGGCCGCGAACTCGCGGTTGCCGAGCACGGAGAAGAACGTGCCGACGGCAAGCGACAGCCGGCCGAAGAAGGACAGGTTGGATTCGGGCATGGGGTCTGGACTCCTGTGGGCTCGCGACACGGCGAGCAATCTTGCCTGGGCGCCCGGGGGCGGGGTGGGCAATTCGCACAGCCCCCCCCCGGCGCGTGATTCGGACGCGCCCTCGCGGGTGCGGAAAACCCGTATTTTGCCCTGTGGCGGGCGAACCGGGCAGAAGTTGGGGGACAGAACATTGCGGCGCGACGGTTTGGGCCGCGCCGGATCGCGCCGGATTGCACGTCAGGCGCGATCGATCGTGATGCTGCGGCGCGTCAGCGCGTGTAGCCCCGCAGCGCAGCCTTCGCTTCGAAATCGCGCGACAGCATGCCAAGCGTGACTTCGCCGAAGCGCGCCAGCAGCGACGCTTCGGCGTCCTTAAGCGTCGCCGACAGATGCGCGTTGACGGCCTGTTCGACCAGGCATTCGGGCTCGTCCTCCGGCACCAGATCGGAAAACAGCGGCGGCTCGCCCACCGCGCGATAGACGTCGAGCAGCGTGATGTCGTCGAGCGCGACGCTCAGCACCCAGCCGCCGCCGTGCCCTTTCTCCGACTGCACGTAGCCGCAATCGCGCAAGCCGCCGAGCAGGCGCCGCACGACGACCGGATTCGTGGCCAGCATCGTCGCGATCGCCTCCGACGTCAGCGGGCCGTCGGCCTGGTCCATGTGGATCAGCGCATGCAGCATGCGCGACAAACGGCTGTCGGTTCTCACGGGCGGTGCTCCACTCTCTCGAAACTTCTGAAGTTGCATGAATGATACCATCGCCCTATCATGCAACTTCACGTGTTTCATGAGTTGACCGCCATCGGGACACGTCCGTCATTCACGCAGGTTCAGGAAAGGAGCGGATGCATGCATAACCATCATGAAGTGATCGTGGTCGGCGGCAGCTTTGCGGGGCTGTCGGCCGCGATGCAGCTGGCGCGCGCACGACGCCGCGTGCTCGTGATCGACGCCGGCCGGCCGCGCAACCGCTTTGCCGAGCACGCGCACGGCTTTTTCGGGCAGGACGGCAAGCCGCCCGCGCAGATCGTTGCCGAAGCCGTCGCGCAACTGGATGCGTATCCGACCGTGCAGCGGATCGACGGCGAAGTGCGCACGGCCGAGCGCGATGCCGACGGCCGCTTCCACGTGACGCTGTCGGACGGCCGCCGCGCGAGCGCCGACCGGCTGATTCTCGCGACCGGCATCCACGATGAACTGCCGGCGCTGCCGGGGCTCGCGGAACGCTGGGGCATCAGCGTGCTGCATTGTCCGTATTGCCATGGGTACGAGGTGAGTGGCCAACGGCTCGGCGTGCTCGCCACGCATCCGCTTTCCGTGCACCAGGCAATCCTGATTCCGGACTGGGGCCCGACGACGTGGTTCACGCAGGGCGTGGTCGAAGCGAATAAGGAAGAAGCCGCGTTGCTCGACGCTCGCGGCGTGCGCATCGAGCGGTCGCCGGTTGTTGAAATTCTTGGCGATGCGCCGCGTATCGAAGCGCTGCGGCTCGCCGACGGGCAGGTCGTGCCGATCGATGCGCTGTTCGTCGGCGTGCGCACGGTAATGGCGAGCGATCTCGCGGAGCAGCTCGGGTGTGCATTCGACGAAGGGCCGCTTGGCTCCGCGATTCGCGTCGACACGTGGAAGCAGACGAGCGTCGCCGGCGTGTATGCGGCCGGCGACGCGTCGAGCCTGATGACCAACGCGACGTTCGCGTCTGCGTCGGGGGTGGCGGCAGGAGTTGGTGCGCACCGGTCGTTGATTTTCGGGCTGCACGCTTGACGGGAATGCGTGCAGCCGGGTGTGACGCGACGCGCGGCGCTTTCGCCGCGTGACGAAGGTCAACCTGTCGAGCCTGGCACGTGCTCGCACACGGTCGGTCATCGCACGCATTTGCCGCGATCCGCAGCCGCATCGATGGATTCGCGGCGTGATGTGCGGTTTAATGCTCGGCAACACCAGCATTAAGAGACATGAAATGCTCGATCTCGACGACCTTCGACTCGTGCGCGCGATCGGCGCGTCGCGCTCATTGGCCGCTGCCGCGCGCCTGCTCGACCTCACGCCGCCCGCGGTCACGATACGCCTGCAGCGGATGGAGGCGCGATTGAGCGCACGGCTCGCCGTGCGGCAGTCGAAAGGGATCGCGTTGACCGACGAAGGGCAACGGCTGTACCAGGAAGCCGTCGATATTCTCGAGCGCGTGGAGGCGCTGCCGGTCAGCATCTCGGGCGATCACGGCGACGTGCAAGGCACGCTGCGCGTCGTCGCCCCGTTCGGCTTCGGGCGCAAGTACGTCGCGCGGATCGTGCGTGACGTGCAACGCGCGCATCCGAAGCTCGAAATTTCGCTCCATCTGTCGGAGAGCCCGTTGACGAGCGCGTCGGCTGCCGACGTGGTCGTGCACGTCGGCAGCCTCAAGTCGTCGTCGTGGATCGGCTATCCGCTCGCGCCCAACGAGCGTTTCCTGTGTGCAAGCCCCGGCTACGCGCGTCGCATCAAGGAATTGAATCATCCGTCCGACCTCGCCCGATACGACTGCCTGTGCCTGCGCGAGAACGACGAGGACATTCCGCGATGGCGCTTCTCGCCAAGCGGCGACGGTCAACGCGAGTCCGGACGGTCAACCGTGATCCGCGTCACGGGCGCGCTGTCCTCCAACGACGGCACCGTCATCACCGATTGGGCCTTGGCCGGGCTCGGGATCGTGGAGCGCTCGGAATGGGACGTCGCCCCGCTGCTGGCGAGCGGCAAGCTCGTCCGGCTGCTGCCCGACTGGAGCCTGCCGCCCGCGCCTGTCACAGCGTTGTTGCCGTCGCGCACGGGTCGGTCCGCGCGCCAACGCGTTTTTCTCGAAGCGGCACGGCAGTTTCTCGATCCGCCACCGTGGCGCGGCAAGGCATGAGGCGCACCGCGGCCCGCGCGATTCAATCGATTAAATCGCGCTTAATGGTGGATTAGCCATGCGTTAAACACGGTGTCCGCCGGCTGCCCTACTGTGTTCGCTGTCGACAACATCGCAACCCAACGCATCGTGGACATTCAAACCCTCAACACCCCGGCCGCCTTGATCGATGTCGGCCGCATGCGTCGCAACATCGACCGCATGCAGGCACATCTGGACGCACTCGGCGTCAGGTTCCGGCCGCACGTCAAGACCACCAAATGCCGGCAAGTCGTCGATGCGCAAATCGCGGCGGGCGCGCAGGGCATCACGGTGTCGACGCTCAAGGAAGCCGAGCAGTTCTTCGCCGGCGGCGTCCGGGACATCGTCTATGCGGTCGGCATGGTGCCCGCGAAGCTGGGCCAGGCGCTTGCGCTGCGCCGGCAAGGCTGCGACCTGAAGATCGTCGCCGACAGCCTGCAGGCCGCACACGCAATCGCCGAATTCGGGCGGGAGCATGGCGAGCGCTTCGAGGTCTGGATCGAGATTGACGTCGACGGCCATCGCTCGGGCGTCCCGCCCGAGGACGACCTGCTGATCGACGTCGGCCGCGCACTGGTCGACGGCGGAATGGCGCTCGGCGGGGTGCTGGCCCACGCGGGCTCCAGCTACGAGTACGATACGCGCGAAGCGCTGGCGGCGATCGCCGAACAGGAGCGCAGCCGCACCGTGCGGGCCGCGCAGCGCCTCAGGGCCGCCGGGTTGCCCTGCCCGGTCGTCAGTATCGGTTCGACGCCCACCGCCCTGTCGGCGGACAACCTCGACGGCATCACCGAGGTCCGCGCCGGCGTGTATGTGCTGTTCGACCTCGTGATGCACAACATCGGCGTGTGCGAGCTGTCCGACATCGCGCTGTCGGTGCTGACCACCGTCATCGGCCACCAGGAAGAGAAAGGCTGGGCGATCGTCGACGCGGGCTGGATGGCGATGAGCCGCGACCGCGGCACGCAGCGTCAGGCCCGCGATTTCGGCTACGGGCAGGTCTGCACCGAAAACGGCGAAGTGCTCGGCGACTACGTCGTGAGCGCAGCGAACCAGGAGCACGGCATCGTGTCGCGTATCGGCTCGCCCGACACAGGCGTCGCGCAGCGGTTTCCGATCGGCACGCGCCTGCGCATCCTGCCGAATCACGCGTGCGCCACCGGCGCGCAACATCCCGAATATCAGGCCATCGGCGAAGACGGGGTCGTACACACGTGGCCGCGCTTCTACGGGTGGTGAGCGGAGCGTGGCCTCCACGCCCTGTCCGGCCCAGGATTTGACTATTTGTCTAAATATGGACACACTTTAAACCTTCCCGATTCGCCCTGGGCCGGAAAGCCAGACCTGACATGCCGACAGACGCCCGACTCCTTCTTCTCGACCGCGATGCCGTCGAACCCGCCCTTCAGGCCGAACAAGTGATGGCCGCGGTGCGGGAAGCCTTCGTGCTGCACAGCCAAAGGGCAGGACGCGTGTTCCCGGTGGTCCGCGAGAAGCTGCACACCGGCGGCGTATTCGGCATCAAGTCCGGCGACGTCGCGAGCCAGGATCTTCTCGGGTTCAAGGCGGCCGGATTCTGGCCCGGCAACCGGAGCCGCGGCGGCGAGCCGCATCAGGCAACCGTTGCGCTGTTCGATCCGGCCACGGGCCGCCCCGTCTGCATCATGGACGGCAACGCGATCACCACCGCGCGGACCGGTGCCGCCGGCGGCCTCGGGCTGCAACTGCTGGCCCGCCGCGACAGCGCGCGGATCTGCGTGTTCGGCACGGGCGTGCAGGCGCGCGTCCAGCTCGAATACGCACTCAGGCTGCTGCCGCAACGTTGCGCGGTGCGGTACGTGAACCGCAGCGGCGAGCCGGACCCGGTGTTCGAATCGGCCTTCCATGAACGATGCGAAATCCGCGTCGCTCGCGACCGGAACGACGCGGTGGCCGATAGCGATGTGGTCATCACGGCAACGCCGGGCGGCGGTGCGTTGTTCGATGCGGATGCGGTTCAGCCGGGTACCCACCTGACCTGTGTGGGCGCCGACACCGCGGGCAAGCGCGAACTTCCGGCAGGCGTGCTGGAACGTGCGCGCATTTTCGTCGATGACCACGATCAGGCGCGCAGCATCGGCGAGTGCCAGTGGGCGCCGGATCTGCCGCGCACCGAAATCGGCGACCTGCTCGCCGGAACGGTGTCGATCGACCGCTCGCCGAGCGACGTCACCGTATTCGACATGACAGGGCTCGCGCTCCAGGATCTGACCGTTGCGCGTTTCCTGTTTGAGCAGGCCCTTGAAAACGGCACGGGAACCTCAGTACCATGGCCGTGGTGAACGCCCTCCACCCCGCACCGTCATCCGCCATGCGCCTGCCTGACGTATCCGCCCTCTCGTTCGACCTGGACGACACCCTGTGGCCGTTCGGACCTGCCGTCGAACGGGCCGAAGCGGCGCTTCGCGCATGGCTGATCGAGCACGCTCCCGATACCGCGAGCGTGCTGCCCACGCAACAGACGCTGAGCGAGCTACGTGAGGAATACGAACGTTTGTGCCCGGACCTCGTCAGCGACTATCGCGCGTTGCGAATCGGCTCGATCCGGCTTGCGCTGGAGCGCGCGAACGAAGATGTCGCGCTGACCGAGCGCGCCTACGACGTTTTCTATGCCGCTCGGAACAACGTCGAATTCTATGAGGACGCGTTGCCGGCGCTGGCATGGCTGAGCGCGCGGTTTCCGTTGATCGCGGTAACGAACGGCAACGCGGATCTCCGGCTGACCGGCGGCGGCGAATTCTTTCGGGAAACGCTCAGCGCGCGTGCGTTCGGGATCGCGAAGCCGGAACCCGAAATATTCCATGCGGCAGCGAAGGCACTCGACGTGCGGCCGGCGGAATTACTGCACGTCGGGGACGACTTCCACCTCGATATCGTCGGTGCATTGAATGCGGGGCTTCAGGCGGCATGGGTGGTGCGCGACCATCAGCCGGAAGTGGAGCACGATCCGCAGCATGTCGCGACGCCGCACCTCACCCTCCGCAACCTGTCGATGCTGTGTCGCGCGCTCGGCGGGCCCGACAACCTGTCGTGACCGCATGCGCGCGCCGCGCTCACGCTGCGTGCTGCACCGCTGTGAAACGCGGCTGACCACCGGTTGTCCGTTGCGCAAACATCACGGTCGGCCATGCCAATCCAGCGCATGACCGACCACCATCCCGTCACGCCGCCTTGCGCGCCTCCGCAATGCGCTGCGGCGCCTTCGGCCGCGAGTAAAGGCGTTCGAGATACGCCCGCAGTTGCGGAAACGGTTCGATCAGGTTGCATTCGCTGGCCCAGTCGATCAGGTAGGCCGTCACGCAATCGGCCACCGTCAACGTATCGCCGACGATGAACTCGCGCCCTTCGAGGTGCTTGTCGAGGATCGCGGCCATCGTCGCGAAATCCTCGCGCGCCAGTTCGATGTCGGCCGGCGAACGCTTCTCCGGCGGATAGATGAACGAATGCCGCGTGATCCGCCACAGCGGCTGCTCGAGCTCCGTCACCGCGAACATGACCCACCGATAGGCCTGGGCACGCAGCGCCGAATCGACCGGCAGCAGCGCCTTCTCCGGGTACTTGTCCGCGAGATACAGCACGATCGCGGCCGACTCGGGAATCACGAGATCGCCGTCCACCAGCACCGGCACCTTGCCGGCCGGATTGAGGCGCACGAATTCGGGCTGCTTGTGCTCGCCCGTAAGCAGGTTGACCGACACGAACTCGAAATCCGCATCCAGTTCCTTCAGCCCCCACAGCGCGCGTTGCGTGCGGGTGCCGGCAAATCCGTAAAGCTTCATCGCCAGTCTCCATCCAGAATGTCGGGGAAATCTCCGCATGCCGGCCACGGCACATCGACGCAACGCGATGCGCAGCGCGCCGGCATCGTTCACGCGCCGGGAATCGCCAGCACCGGCATCACGTCGATCGTCTCGCCCGGGAAAATCGTGAAATGCGGATGGCCTTCGAACATCGCGGCCGCCGCATCGTGCGAAGCCGCCCGCACGACGGTGAAGCCGCTCAGCGCGTTGGCCGTGTCCTTGATGCCGCCCGCATCGATGGTCTTGGTCTTGCCGAGCGGCCCGCCCAGCTCGACGATCGCATCGCGATGGCGTTCGACCCATGCCTTCCATGCGGCGATGCCTTCCTGCTCTTTCGCGCGCCGCTCCTGGTCCGAAAGCGCGACCCACGCCTTCATCTGCGGGCTGTCCTTGCTGCCGAGGAATACGGCGAGATACAACTGCTGTTGAGCACTCATGCTTTCTCCTCCGGTGACGGGCGCGGCGGGCTGCCGCGCCTCGACCTTGACAAGATAGGTTGATATCAACACAATTGCAACATGGCACGAAAAGAAAAGCTTCCCTTCGAAACGACGCTGATGGTGCGCGATTGCTGCCTGTGCCTGCACATGCAGCGCGCGGCGCGCAATCTTGCGCGGATCTTCGACGACGTGCTGCGCCCGCTGGATCTGACCAACGGCCAGTTTTCGCTGCTGATGTCGCTGAACCGGCCGCAGCCGGCCCCGATGAAATCGGTCGCGTCGCTGCTCGCGATGGACCGCACCACGCTGACCGCCGCGCTCAAGCCGCTCGAGCGGCGCGGGCTCGTCACGATCGCGCAGGATCCGGACGACGGGCGCAGCCGCCTGCTCGAACTGACGCAGGCCGGCCACGATCTATTGGCCGAAGCGTTTCCGCTGTGGCAACAAACGCATGCCGACATCGAACGGCAATTCGTGCCGGGAGAAGTCGATCTGTTGCGCGGCCAGTTGCGCGCGCTGTCGGAGGATCCGGCTGCGCGCGGCTGAACCGGCGCGCGGATCGCGGCCGTGTGCCGCGTTACTTCCTGCCCTTCTTCGGCAGCAGCAGTTGCGCGAATTCCTGCAGGAAATGCACGGGGCCGCGCTCGTGCAGCGCACGCCCGCTGCTCAGCGCACCGTCGATGACGGTCGCGAGCCGCAGCGCGAAAATTTCCGGTTCGTCGATCCGCATCGCGCTCGCCAGCTCCGTCAACCGGCGCCGCAGTTCCTGCTTGTGCGCGACGGCGACCTTGCGGGCCGGATGGTTGTCGTCCGCATATTCGGCGGCGATGTTGATCTGCGGACAGCCTCGATAGCCGGGGCGCGCAATGCGCTCGCCGATCCATCGAAGCTGCGCATCCAGTTCCTCGCGCGGCGTGCGCTTGTACTGCTGCGCCACCGCATCCCAATGCGCCCAGAAATCCGCGTCCTCGCGCAGCAGGAACGCCTCGATCAGATCGTCCTTCGTCGTGAAGTGGCGATAGAGACTCGTCTTCGCGACGCCCGCCTGCGCGACGATCAGGTCCACGCCGACCGCGCGCGTGCCTTCCCGGTAGAACAGCTCGCTGGCCGTTTGCAGAATGCGCTCGCGTGTATCGAGCGCGCCCCCGTGTGTGTCCGTTCCCTTTTTCATCCAAGCCCGGCCGCCGAGGGCCGCCCGTACCGCAACAGTGAACCGATCATAGCATCGCGGAGTTGACGACGCTACAGGTCTGTACTATAAAACAGACCGTTCTGTAGCGGAGTTGATCATGGACGATCGAAAAACGGTTGCGGTCTATGGCGCCACGGGTCATACCGGGCGGTTCGTCGTCGCCGAACTGGCACGGCGCGGTGTTGGCGCGATCCGCATCGGCCGCGATGCCGCGCGGCTCGCGGAAGGCGGCACAAGCGACGCCGCACGTTCGCGCGTCGCGGCGATCGACGATCCGGCCGCGCTCGATGCCGCGTTGCGCGGCGCGGATGCGGTGATCAACTGCGCGGGCCCGTACCTCGATACCGCGCTGCCGCTGGCCGATGCCGCGCTGCGGGCCGGCATCCCCTATCTCGACCTGACCGCCGAACAGCCGTCGGTGCTGGCGCTGGCCGAACAGGTCGATGCCCGTGCGCGCGCGGCAGGCGTGACCGTCGTTCCCGCCGCGGCGTTCTACGGCGGCCTGGCCGACCTGCTCGTCACGGCCGTCGTCGACCAACGCAAGCCGATCGATCGCGTCGATATCGCGACCGGCCTCGACAGCTGGCACCCGACGCGCGGCACGCGCGTGACGGGCGAACGCAATCGCGCGGTGCGGCTCGTCCAGAAGGACGGCACGCCGACGCCGGTGCCGTCGACGGCACGCGAACGCGTGTGGCCGTTCCCGGCGCCGATCGGCAGCGTCGACGTGACGCTGCTGCCGTTTTCGGAAGTGATGACACTGTCGCGCCATCTGCGCATCGATACGATCGAATCGTGGCTCGCGACGCTCGCGCTGCGCGACGTGCGCGATGCCGCCACGCCGCCACCCGAGCCGACCGATGCGCTGGGCCGCTCGGCGCAGCAGTTCGCGATGGACGCGATCGTCGTGCAGGGTGGCACGACGCATCGCGTGACGGCGTCGGGACGCGACATCTACGCGGTCAGCGCGCCGATCATCGTCGAGGCGGCCGTGCGCTTGACGACGGGCAAGGCCGCGGTTTCAGGCGGCGTGCGCAGCCTCGGCGAATTGTTCGATGCGCGTGATTTCCTTGCGGCGCTCGATACGGTGGCAGTATCGTTCGGCACGACCACCGATCCGGTTTTCACAAGGAGAGACAAGCATGACGAGCAATGAGAAAGGCGCGTATTTCCGGTCGCTTCACCGCGCGGGCCAGCCGCTGGCGCTGTTCAACGTGTGGGACGCCGGCAGCGCGCGCACTGCGGCCGACGCGGGCGCCGTCGCGCTGGCGACCGGAAGCTGGTCGGTAGCCGCGGCCAATGGTTTCGGCGATGGCGAGCAGATGCCGCGCGCGCTCATGATGGAAGTGCTCGAGCGGATCGCGCGTGCGACGGACCTGCCCGTCACCGTCGATCTCGAAAGCGGGTACGGCGAGCGGCCCGAGGATGTCGCCGAGACGATCGCGCTCAGCATCGAGGCCGGCGCGGTCGGCTGCAATCTCGAAGACAGTTTCCCGGCGACGGGCGAATTGCGCGACGTCGAAGAAGCGGCAGCGCGTCTCGCGGCGGCACGGCAGGCGGCCGATCGCGCGGGCGCCGACTACTTCATCAATGCGCGCACCGACGTGTTCTTCAAGGCGCCGGCCGACACGCACGACGAACGCCTGCTCGACGCCACGCTGACGCGCGCACGCGCTTATGCGGCGGCCGGCGCCGACGGTCTCTTCGTGCCGGGCCTTCGGTCGCCTGCGCTCATTCGCGCGCTGACGGCCGCATCGCCGCTGCCGGTGAACGTGATGCGCGTCGCGGAAACGCCGACGCTCGCCGACCTCGCGGATTACGGCGTGGCCCGCATCAGCCACGGACCGTATCCGTATCTGCAGGCGATGAAAGCGCTTGCGGCGATGGTCAAGCAAGGCGGCTAGCGGATTCACGGGACGGCCGGGCGTCGAACGATTACATCCGATGTAATCGGCGCACGGCCCGACCGTCCCTACGCTTCCGGTATCGCGCCGCCATTCCGGCGACGCTCGTCGCCCGGCAGACATCACGCCGGCCCGCAACGCTCAGGATGCCTTGATGAAATCGATGAACGCGCGCAGTGCCGGCGGCACGAGACGGCGCCCGGGGTAATAGAGGAAGGGCCCCGAAAACGGCCGCCACCACGGTTCGAGCACGCGTTCGAGTGCGCCGCTGTCGAATTGCGGGCGCAGCCACTCTTCGAAGAGATGCACGATGCCCGTGCCGGCGATCGCCGCATCGACCAGCAGGTCCGTCGCACCGCCGATCTGCACCAGCAGCGGCCCGGGGGCCGGCTCGACCCGCACGACCTCGCCGTCGCGCTCGAACTCCCACGGCGGCATCGCGCCGCTCGCGAAGCGTCCGCGCAGGCAACGATGGTCGAGCAATTCGCGCGGATGCCGCGGCCGGCCGTGACGGTCGAGATAGCCGGGGGCGGCCGCGGTCGCAAACCGCTGAATGCGCGGGCCGATCGGCACCGCGATCATGTCCTGTTCGAGCCGTTCGTCGTAGCGGATGCCCGCGTCGCAGCCGGCCGCCAGCACGTCGACGAAACTTTCGTCGGCGATCACTTCCAGCCGTATTTCCGGGTACGCATCGAGGAAGCGCGGCACGATCGCGGGCAGCACGAGCCGGGCCGCGCTGAGCGGCACGTTGAGCTTCAGCGTGCCGGCCGGTCTGTCCCGGAATTCGCCGATACCGTCGAGCGCCGCCGCCACTTCGGTCAATGCGGGCCCGAGACGCGCGAGCAGGCGCTCGCCGGCTTCGGTGGGCACGACGCTGCGCGTCGTGCGGTGCAGCAGCCGCACGCCAAGCTGCGCCTCCAGCCGGCGCACGGCCTCGCTCAGCCCCGACGCGCTGAGGCCCGTCATGCGTGCGGCGTCGCGGAATCCGCCGGCGCGCGCCACGGCCATGAACGCATTCAGATCGCCCAGATCGGTTTGCATTGTTCGCCTTTTCGTACAACCCGTGCGGATTATGACGGCTTATCGCGCACGCGACCAATGCCTATGCTGGGCGCATTCATCGACAGATCCACAGGAGCACAATCATGTCCGACATTCGGCACACCGCCGCCTTCAGGCTCGGCGATCGCCACGTCAAACGAATCGGCTACGGCGCGATGCAGCTCGCGGGGCCCGGCGTATTCGGCCCGCCGAAGGACCGCGACGCGGCATTGAACGTCTTGCGCGAGGCCGTCGCGTCCGGCGTCGACCATATCGACACCAGCGACTTCTACGGTCCGCACGTGACCAACCGGCTGATCCGCGATGCGTTGCATCCTTATCGCGACGATCTCGTGATCGTCACCAAGATCGGCGCGCGACGCGGCGACGACGCATCGTGGCTGCCCGCGTTCGCACCCGACGAACTCGAACGGGCCGTGCACGACAACCTGCGCAACCTCGGGCTCGATGTGCTCGACGTCGTCAACCTGCGCATCATGTTCGACACGCACGGGCCGGCCGAAGGATCGATCGAGGCACCGCTGAGCGTACTCGCCGAACTGCAGCGGCGCGGGCTCGTCCGCCACGTCGGCCTGAGCAACGTGACGCCCGCGCAGGTCGCGCAAGGCCGGCGGATCTGCGACATCGTCTGCGTGCAGAACCACTACAACATCGCGCATCGCGGCGACGACGCGCTGATCGACGCGCTGGCACGCGACGGCATCGCGTACGTGCCGTACTTTCCGCTCGGCGGCTTCTCGCCGCTGCAGTCGTCGACGCTGTCCGGCGTGGCGGCCCGCGTCGGCGCGACGCCGATGCAGGTCGCGCTGGCGTGGCTGCTGCGCCGTGCGCCGAACATCCTGCTGATCCCGGGCACGTCGTCGGCCGCGCATCTGCGCGAGAATCTCGCGGCAGCCGATCTCGATCTGCCGGACGATGCGCTCGCGGAACTCGACCGCATCGCGGACACCGGCGCTGCCTGACGGACGGACGACCGCCGGCGGGCCGCGAAGCGCGAGCCGCCCGGCAGGTCAGGACACCACCACGCCCACCCGCTTCGGCACGCCGGTCACGATCGTCGCGACCGCGACGGCCAGCACGACGGCCGCACCGACGAACACGCCGGCCGCGCCGTTCGCATCGAACACGACGCCGCCGACCGCCGCGCCCGTCGCGATCGCGAGCTGGATCGCCGCGACGATCAGCCCGCCCGCGCTCTCGGCCTCGTCGGGCACGGTGCGCGTGACCCACGTCGACCACGCGACGGGCACGCCGCCGAACGCCATCCCCCACAACGCGACGAGCACCGCGTCGAGCATCGGCGCGCGGCCGAGCACGACGAGCGCGATGCCGAGCACGACCATCAGCGCGGGCATCCCGATCAGCATCGGCCGCAGCCGGTGTTCGAGCACGCGGCCCGCGAGCGACGTGCCGACGAAGTTCGCAATGCCGTAGCCGAGCAGGATCGCCGACAGCCCGTTCACGCCGACGCCCGCGACCTGTTCGAGGAACGGCCGCAGATACGTGAAGAACGCGAAATGCCCAGTGAACACGAGGATCGTCGCGAACATCCCGAGGCCGACGGTCGGCCGGCGCAGCACGTCGATCAACGTGTGCAGCCGCGTCGTGCCGCTCGGCGGCATCGACGGCAGCGTCATCACCTGCGACACGAACGCGACGCCGCCGAGCCCGGCCGCGATCAGGAACACGTTGCGCCAGCCGATCAGGTGACCGAAATAGCTGCCCATCGGCGCGGACGCGATCGTCGCGACCGCCACGCCGCTGAAGATGATCGACAGCGCGCGCGGCACCATCGCCGTCGGCACGAGCCGCATCGCGGTGGCCGTCGCCATCGTCCAGAAGCCGCCGAGCGCGACACCGAGCACGACGCGGCCGATCAGCAGCGTCGTCAGGTTGGGCGCGAACGCGACCGCCAGATTCGATGCGACGAGCAGCACCGAGAACGCGAGCAGCACGCGCCGCCGGTCGATCGTGCGCGTCAGCGCGGAGATCAGCAGGCTCGTGACGAGCGCGACCGTCGCGGTGGCCGTGACGGCCTGCCCGGCCACGCCTTCGGTCACGCCGAGGCTGTCGGCCATCGGCGTGAGCAGGCTGGCGGGAAGAAATTCGGCCGTGACGAGCCCGAAGACGCCGAGCGCCATCGCGAATACCGCGCCCCAGGCCGGTTCGCGGGTGGCCGCCGTCGAGGCGACCGGGGAAATTCCGGGATTCATGCGTCGTTCCGTTTTCGTCTAGGGAAAGTACTGATGACGACGTATCGTAAGGAACGGCAGCAGGACGGTCTATGACATACAATCCGCTCTTGTTGATCGATCGTCCGAATCTCGCCATGTCCGAGCCGCTGCTTCCCCCCGTCCCCGACGTGCACGACCTCGTCAGCGAGTTGCTGCTGGGGATGCGCCTGAGCGGCGTCCAGTACCGCCGCATCCAGGTCGCGCGGCCGTTCGGGCTGAATTTCGGTCAGGCGCCGGGCCGCGCGCAGTTCCATTTCGTCGGGCGCGGGCCCGTGCTGCTGCGCGATGTGTCAGGCGAAACGATGCGGCTCGAGGCCGGCGACGCGATCCTGCTGCCGCACGGCCGCATGCATGCGCTGGTGTCCGATCCGGATGCGCCGTGCCGCGAGATCAACGGCTTCGAAGTCGCGAAGATCTGCGATACGGTCGCGTCGGTGGCGTCGGCCGGCACGTCGCCCGCGGCCTGCGCGACGACGGAGCCGGGCGCCGGCGATGCGCTGATCTTCAGCGCATGCATGGAGCTCGATCTCGGCGGCATGCAGCCGCTGGTCGGCACGATGCCCGAGTTCATGCACGTCGGCACGCTGCTCGCGCGCTACCCGGAAATCCGTCCGATGCTCGACGCGATGGAGCGCGAATCCTGCTCGGCGCGCGCGGGCTTCGCGGGCATCCTCGCGCGGCTCGCGGACGTGGTCGCGGCATTCATCGTGCGCGGCTGGGTCGAGTGCGGATGCGGCGACGCGTCGGGCTGGGTGCAGGCGCTGCGCGAGCCGAAGCTTGGCCGCGCGATCGTCGCGCTGCATCGCGACCCGGGCCGCAACTGGAGCGTCGCGGAGCTGGCCGCCGAAGCGGGCGTGTCGCGCTCGGTGTTCGCCGAACGCTTTCTCGCGGCGACCGGGATGACGCCCGTGCGCTACCTGACCGAGCTGCGGATGCGGCTCGCCGCGCAGTGGATCGCGCGCGACCGCGAGGCGATCGAAGCCGTCGCGTACCGGCTCGGCTACGGTTCGCTGGCGGCGTTCAGCCGCGCGTTCAAGCGTGTGATCGGAAAGCCGCCGGGCGCCGTGCGTGCGGACGGCGAGGCGCGCGTCGAAGCGTAATGCCTGACGCTTGACGTGCGACGCCGACCCGGCCGCCACGCGTTACTGCGCTCCGCAGTCGCACGCTCGCCGGCGTCGCGCAAGGCGCCGCCGCGTGTGACGCCTTTCCGCGTTCAGCCGCTGAGCGCTTCGAGCTTGTCGACCAGCGCCGTCGCGCACTGCACGGCGAGCGCCGCGCACTGCTCCGCATCCACGGCCGCGCCGTTCGCGACGGTGCCCTGCACGATCCGGCCCAGCAATTCCTTCGAGAGATCGGCGATCTCGTAGTCCCGTTCCGTCATGATGTCCCTCCTGCGCGTCGACCGATGACGGCGACGCGCTCACTGTCGCTGCCCGTTCAACGCCCTTTCGCACGCACGACGATCTGCGCCTGCGTATCGCGCTCGATGCGTTCGAGCGACGCGCGCAGCGCCGTGAATTCGTCGGGCGTGCATACCTGCCGGCCGAAATCAGCCTTCATCCGCCGCGTGACCTGCACGACACGCGCGGCCGCGTCGAACACGTAATGCGACGTGAAATCGACGAAGCGGTCGTGCACGGCCGCGTCGGCCGGCAGGTCGGTCACGACGACGTCGGCCGGCAGCGCGATCTGGCCGGTTTCGTCGAACGCGCCGCCGATGCAGCCCCACGGCTGCGTGCGCACGGGTTCGGCCAGCCAGCTCTCGACCTGCGTCGCGATGCCGCCCGAGAGGCTCGACAGCGCGGGCAACGCGGTCGTGCCGTCGGGCCACACGAAATGATCGAGCGTGCCCGACACCGTCACGTCGAACGGCCCGTCGGTCACGCGCCGGTCGCTGGTCGACAGTTGCGCGCGGCCGCGCAAGCCGCTTTGCCGCAGGCGTTCGGTCGCGAGCTGCTCGATGCGGTCGTGCGTCGCGCGGCGAAACAGGTTGCGTTCGAGTTCGGCGGTCCAGCCGTCGTCCTCGATGTACGCATGAAACCGCGCGGCGCCGGGCTGCGCGGCATCGATCGCGAGCCGGGCGATGCGGCCGCGCGGCTGCGTGGCCGGCGTGCGCGACAGCACGCCCGTGTCGACCAGCAGCGCGGGGCGATCCATCACGATCGGCGGCAGGTAGCCGAACGCGATGCCGGCCGTCGTCGTATCGGCGTAAAGCGCGAGATCGGGCAGCCACGTGATCGCGTGATTGATCGCGCCGCCGCCGTAACCGGGCACGGACGGCAGCGTGTACGCCGAACCGAGATTGATCAGCACCGGTTCGCTGCGGATGCCGACCGCCGCGAGCAGCGCGCCGAACAGCGCGACATGGTCCTTGCAGTCGCCGTAGCGGTTGCGCAGGATGTCCGTCGCACGATGCGGCGCGGCGGCCGTTTCGCCCAGAAACAGCGCGACGTAGCGCACGTTCGCCTGCACCCAGTCGTACAGGATGCGTGCCTTGTCGCGCGGATCGGCGGCAGCCGCGGTGAGCGCGCGCGCCAGCTGCACGACGGCCGGATCGTCCACGCTCGGGTCGACGGCCGCGTTGCGGTAGCGCGCGGCGAATGCCGCGTAGTCGGGCAGCGTCGACACGACGAGCCGGTCGCCGTAGGTCGGGTAGCCGACCGCGCCGTTCTCGATGCGGTCGTACGGGCCGTGCCGGTAGTCGAATTCGTAGCGCGTGCGGCCGTTCGCCGTGACCGGCGGCAGCGCGACATAGCCGCGCGCGTCCGCGTACAGCGGCATGTCGGCCGGCACGTCGAAGATCAGCCGCTGATTGTCGACGGGCTCGCGCGACGGCTCCACGTAGTAGCCGAAGTAGCCGCGATTGACGGGCTTCGTGCGCGTCTTGCGGAACGCCACGCGCGTGCTCGACCCGGCTTCGACGCCGGGAAACACGACGGTGCGCAACAGCCCGTCCTGGAACGTCGGCGCGCCGGCCGAGCGCGGCTCCTGCACGTCGCGGATGCCGTCCGCGCCGACCGGATGCGCGACGCCGTCGCGGTCGATCGTCTCGGCCGCGAGCAGGTCGACCCGCTCGAGATTCTTGTCGAACCACACGTAGCGCTGCGCGACCGCGTCGATGCCGTTCGCGTTGTTCGCGCGCAGCGTCGAATCGTCGTGCTCGTCGAGCGAACCGTCGTGCCGGATCACGAATTCGTGGACATCGCTGACGAGCGTGACGGGCGCTTCGTCGGCAACGCCGTTCGCGCCGTCCGCCGCCGTGCCCGCGCCCGGCGTCGCACCGACGGCGTTCGATGCGACGAACGCGGCAGCGCATGCCAGCATCCAGCCGGCCAGGCCGACAGAAAAGCGCACCACATCGCACCTCGTCGCGGTTCACGGAAAGCGCGGCCGCGCAGCGGACAGGGTCAACCGCGCGACGCTCGTGTCGGCCAGTGTGGGCGACGCATACGCACGCGTCAAGCCGGTGCCCGCCGGCCTACAATGAGGCATGGAAGCATCGTCGCGTGCGGCCGCCGGCATATGCTCGATCGCCGAACGCCGGCGAAGGATCGTCCGTCCGCGAGCGGGAGGCACCATGGAAAACGGGATCGTGGAAGTCGTCGTGCTGCTGGCGTTTGCCGCACTCGCCGTGCTGTTCTTCGCCAAGCGTCCGGGGCGCGACCGGCTGAGGGCCAAATTCCATCATCCGCCGCTGCGGCGGCCCAACCGCCCGCATCGGCATCATCAGCCTTGACGGCTGCTACCGGCAGTCGCCCACGCGCTTGCCGCGCCACGTCCACGCGCGCGTGTGCGCGCCGGCCTGCGCATGCTGCCCGCGCAATAGCCCCTTCGAGTCGTAGCTCGTCGGCGTGACAGCGCCCGTCACGGTGCCGTTGCCGCGCCACCGCTAGCCGACGTTCATCGGCAGCAGCACCATCTGCTTGCCCTCGACATGCAGGCGCGCCTGCAGCTCGACGGGCGTCTGGTTGTGCAGCCACGCGGTCAGGAAATTCACGCGCCGGAAGATCAGCTTGCTCGCGAAGCACACGGCATTCGGATACGCGTCGAGCGTCGACGACGCGAGGTTCATGAATTCCACGACCGGATTCGTGCCGAACGCGATCCGGTAGTCGGCCGCGATGCCGTTGCGGCGGCAATGCGCGACATAGTAGTCGAGCGCTTCGGTGATCGAGTGACGCAGCCGTTCGAGATGTTCGTGCCCGTCGTACGCCTTCGCATCGACCTCGCCGACCGCAAGGAAGATCACGTTGCGGAAGTGCCCGGGAAACAGCCGGTTGACCCACAGCAGCGCATGCATGCTCGCGCCGCGATGCTTGCCGACCAGCAGCACGGCCGTCGGTTGCGACGGATCGGGCTTGCCCGGCGCGCTCGCCTCGTCGACTTCGGGCGGCTTGCCGGAGAACAGCGCATCTTCCTTCGCGAGCTGCGCGCGCGTGTACGCGTAGTGGCGGTTGATCATGAAGCACAGCGCGATCACCGCGCTCGTCACGAGCACCGTGAGCCAGCCGCCCGCCGTAAACTTCTCGACCAGCGTGATGACGAGCACGGTCGCTGTCACGCTCAGCCCGAGCGCGGACAGGAAGAAGTGCTTGAACCAGCCGCGCTCGCTGCGATGGCGCCACCAGTACGTGCACAGCCCGAGCAGCGACATGCTGAACGTAAGGAACACGTTGATGCTGTACAGCACGACGAGCACGTCGACGCTGCCGTGCGTCCACAGCAGGATCAGCAGGCTCGACAGGCCGACGACGATGATGCCGTTCTGCCGCACGAGGCGCGTCGACAGGTCGCGGAAATGGCGCGGCACCCACGAATCCGACGCCATGTTCGACAGCACGGCCGGCCCGTCGAGAAAGCCCGTCTGCGCGCCGACCATCAGCAGCCCGGCCTCGAACGCGAGCACGGCCGCGAGCAACGCATGCCGCGCGAACGCCGAGCCGAGCCCGAGATGGTCGATCACGCTGCCGAACACGACCGCGTTGAGCGTCTCGCCTTCGACGGGCCGCGCATGCCACAGCATGTACAGCAGGATGATGCCGCCGGCCGTGAACGCGAGCGACGTCGACATGTACCACATCGTCACCTTGCCGTTCGGCACGCGCGGATCGGCGAGCATGTTCACGTTGTTCGACACCGCCTCGAGGCCCGTATAGGTGCCGCCGCCGAGCGAGAACGCGCGCATCAGCAGCGCGAGCATCACGAACACGCCGAGCGACTGCGACATCCCGTGCGCCTCGTGCACGGCATCGGGCACGATCATCGCGAGGTTGCTGCCGTGCACGGCGACGCCATACACGATCAGCCCGAAGTGCAGCACGACGAAGCCGATGAAGATCGGCAGCAGCACCATGATCGACTCGCGCATCCCGCGGAAGTTGAGCCCGGTCATCAGCAGGATCAGCGCGATCTCGGTCGTGAGCTTGAATGCCTGCGCGCCGACCGGCAGCAGGCTGAAGAACGCGTCGACGCCGCTCGCGAGCGAAGTCGCGACGGTCAGCACGTAGTCGACCAGCAGCGCAGCACCCGACACGAGCCCCGGCTTCGCCCCGAGCAGCGCGGTCGCGACGCGGTAGCCGCCGCCGCCCGTCGGGAACAGCTCGATCACCTGGTTGTAGCCGAGCGCAATGATGAACACGGTCGCCGCGGTCGCGAGCGCGAGAAACAGCGCGAGCGGCGTGTGGTGCGCCAGCGCGAGGAACGCCTCTTCCGGGCCGTAGCACGACGACGACAACCCGTCGGCGCCGAGCCCGACCCAGGCCAGCAACGGCGTCACGGCGATCGCATGGCGCGTGCGCGGATCGAGCGGGTCCAGCGGTTTTCCGACCAGCAACTGCCACACCTTCCGGAATGCGGTCATGGTCCCCTCCCGGCACACCCGGCACGGCGGCGCGATCCCTTAAAGCTAATCGACGCACGCTCGCGGCGCCAGTCCGCATATTCCATAGGGGTCGCCCGCCGGCCCGGCGCCGCTTTCAGCGCGTAAGCGACCGACGCCGGCGCCCGTGCGCAGGAGCGGCCGCCTGCACGTGTTGGCCCGGCGCGGCACAACGGCCTCCCGGCCGCGTTGCGGCTCGCCCTCCCGCTCTCCCGCTCTCCCGCTCTCCCGCCCTCCCGCTCTCCCGCCCTCCCGCCCTCATCGACCGCGCCCGCCGCACTGTCCGCCGCCTCCGATATACGTCTCGTCGCCCGTCACTCCCCGTCTCGTCCGCGCGCATGCGATCCGCGCCCGCGTCCCAGTCGTGCGTTGTTCCCCGCAATTCGGCATTTGTGCGCGCGCAACAATGGCGATGCCTCGCGCCCGGCGCCAGGCGGGCAACCCGATTCCCGCATGGCGCCGGGCGCGATGGTCTTCGAAAACCACATCTCACGAGGACATACCATGCAACTCCAATCCCATCCGGCGTGCCGCCCGTTTTATGAAGCCGGCGAACTCACGCAACTGACTGCCTTTTACGAAGAAGGCCGCAACGTCATGTGGATGATGCTGCGATCGGAGCCGCGGCCGTGCTTCAACCAGCAACTCGTCACCGACATCATCCATCTCGCGCGCGTCGCACGCGACTCGGGCCTGCCGTTCGACTTCTGGGTGACGGGCTCGCTCGTCCCCGAGCTGTTCAACGTCGGCGGCGACCTGAGCTTCTTCGTCGACGCGATCCGCAGCGGCCGGCGCGACCAGCTGATGGCCTATGCGCGCTCGTGCATCGACGGCGTGTACGAGATCTACACGGGCTTCGGCACCGGGTCGATCTCGATCGCAATGGTCGAGGGCAGCGCGCTCGGCGGCGGCTTCGAAGCGGCGCTCGCGCATCACTACGTGCTCGCGCAGAAGGGCGTGAAGCTCGGGTTCCCCGAGATCGCGTTCAACCTGTTCCCGGGCATGGGCGGCTATTCGCTCGTTACGCGCAAGGCGGACCGCGGAATCGCGGAATCGCTGATCTCGACCGGCGAAACGCATGCGGCCGAGTGGTACGAGGATCGCGGGCTGGTCGACGAGACGTTCGACGCCGGTGACGCGTATCTCGCGACGCGCACCTTCATCGACGTGACGAAGCCGAAGCTGAACGGCGTGCGCGCGATGCTGCGCGCACGCGAGCGCGTGTTCCAGTTGTCGCGCTCGGAGCTGATGGACATCACGGAAGCGTGGGTGCATGCGGCGTTCACGATCGAGCCGAAGGACCTCGCGTACATGGAACGCCTGGTGATGCTGCAGAACCGGCGCGTGTCGAAGCTGCGCACGGTGTAATGCGGCGGGGGGGGGGGGGGGGGGGGGGGGGGGGGGGGGGGGGGGGGGGGCGGGGGGCGGGGGGGCGGCGGCGGGGGGGGTGTTTGGGGGGGGGGCGGGCGCCGGGCCCCCCCCCGCTCTCCGGAACGGAGCTCAGGCGATCAGCCTGAGCTTTCTCGTCTCGGCGAGCCACGCCTCGAATGCCTGCGCCGGCATCGGCCGCGCGTAGTAGTAGCCCTGCGCGTGATCGACGTCGAGCTGCTTGAGGAAATCGGCTTCCGCATGCGTCTCGACGCCTTCGGCGACCACCGCGAAATTCAGCGCCTTCGCGAGCGACACGACCGAGCGCACCAGCGCCTGCGAGCGCGGATTGCGGTCGATGGCCGTGATGAAGGTGCGGTCGAGCTTGATCGCGTCGAGCGGCAGGCGCGACAACTGCGACAGCGACGAATAGCCGGTGCCGAAATCGTCGAGATGGATCTGCGCGCCGAGCTGGCGGAACTGCCGCATCAGGCTGTTGGCGGAATCCTCGTCCTCGATGAAGCAGCTCTCGGTCAGTTCGATGTCGAGCAGGCCGGGCTTGAGCCCCGCGCTGTCGAGAATCGATGCGAACTGATGCACGATGTTCGTGTCCTGCAACTGCCGCGCGGACACGTTCACCGCGATCCGGATGCCGAGCCCCTTCGCCTTCCACGCGGCGGCCTGCGCGGCCGCGGTGCGCATCACCCAGCGCCCGAGCGGCGCGATCAGCCCCGACTCCTCCGCGAAGCGGATGAACTCGATCGGCGCGACGAGCCCGCGATCGGGCGACTGCCAGCGGATCAGCGCCTCGACGCCGCGCACGTCGCCGGTCGCGATATCGACGACCGGCTGGTAGTGCAGCACGAACTGCTCTTCCTCGAGCGCCTTGCGCAGGTTCGTGTCGAGCCACATGTACTTCGCGACCTTCTGGTTCATCTCCAGCGAGAACACGCGGTACGTATGCTTGCCCTCCTCCTTCGCGACGTACATCGCGGTGTCCGCGCTGCGGATCAGCGTCTCGAGCGAATCGCCGTGCTGCGGATGCATCGCGATGCCGATCGAACAACTCGTATAGACCTCCATCAGTCCGAGGTGGATCGGCGTGCGCATCCGTTCGAGGATGATCTGCGCGGTCGCTTCGAGCAGCGGCCGCGTGCCGTGCTCGAACAGCACGAGGAATTCGTCGCCGCCGAGCCGCGCGAGCGTCGCGCCGGACGGCAAGCAGCCGCTGATGATCTTCGACACGTCCTGCAGCAGGCGGTCGCCGGTGATGTGGCCGTAGTGATCGTTGACGCGCTTGAAGTTGTCGAGATCGAGGAACAGGATGCCGACCTGGCCGCGCGACACGGCGCTCTCCGCGGCGATCGCCGCATGGATGCGCTCGCTGATTGCATGGCGGTTCGGCAGCCCGGTCAGCACGTCGGTGTTCGCGAGTTCGGTGAGCCGCTGCTGCGCGTTGCGCTCCTCGGTGATGTCGATGCCCGAGCAGATCAGGAACTGCTCTTCGACGCCGCTGCCGCTCTGCACGAACTTGTTGCGGAACTGGAACAGGCGCGGCCCGTTGACCGTGTTGATGTAGCGCTCGACCGCGAACGAGCGGTTGCTCGCGAAAAAGCCCGTGATGTTGCTGCGCGACTGCGCGCCCTGCTCGGGGCTCATGAACAGTTCGAACGCGCTGCGGCCGATCACGTCGACCTCGCGCTTGCCCGTCACTTCCTCGCACAGGTGGTTGAAACGCTGCACCATCCCGTTGCGGTCGAGGATCACGACCAGCGAATTCACTTCGGACACGACCTGCTCGGCGAACGCGAGCCCGTGCGAGAGATCTTCCGCGACAGACACGGCATCGGAATACGCGGAGGCCGTGCCGGCCCAGTCGGTCGTGTTGACCTTCCTGCCGACGAGATGGAGGCTGACCGACTCGCCGAACAGCGCGATGTCGAGCACGAGGTGCGACGTGACGCCCGTCAGCGCACGGATGCGCGCGGCCTGCTCGACCGTCAGCGCGATGGCGACGTTGGTCAGGCCGCGGACGGCGGCGAGTTCGAGCGCATTGCTGTCGCTGCCGAGACGCCAGCAGGGGCTGCGCGTACCGACATGCGCCTCGAGCACCGCGCTATCGTTTTCGTCATCCATGGACACGCCCCGATCCAGAAAAAAAACGCACAGTGTAGACGGAGGCGAGCTGGCCGCCCGCCTTCCCGGGCCGCGCAGCGCGCGTTCCCGGCAGGGCAACCGTGATTGCCGTGACAACGGCCCTCGTCTCGTACTTGTTTCCAGCTAATGCGACCGGCGTTCGCGCGTGAAGCGCGCAGGTTCTGCCTAACGAATGATGAGAGCCATCTTATCAAATGACGATGAGGATTGGCACTCACATTTAGAGCGGAGTGTCAAGGAATCGGGACTCGATTGGCAAGCCGGATTTTTCATGATTGGCGGCATGCTCGAAAGCAGGCGAGGCAGTGCGAAACGGGGCTGGCCGGATAGTCGGAGCGCCTTGCTCCGTATGGGTTTTCTGGAAATCGCAGAATGTAGGGACAGATAGTCTTCAGGACTACGGCGGCAGGGTCGGATCGTGTTCCGGCAACGCGAAATCCGGTCAATTTGTTTCTGTTCGAGCGTGAATGCACCGCTTTATTCCACAGTCGGTTGCAATATCGCGCCGGCTATCGAAGCGGCATGTTTTATCGGATCCCGGCGGCGGGTCGACAACGCCGGTGAACCCGGTACGGCCGCCGTCGCGACCGGCGCGCGAGACACGCGGCGAGCGTCCGCCGTTCCGCACGAACGCCCGCCGTCGCCGCTGCCGCGCGTGGGTCGCGGCTCAGCCCGCCGCGCCGTACCCGCCGCCGCCCGGCGTTTCGACGACGAACACGTCGCCCGGCGCCATCTGCGCGCGGCCGATATGCTCGAGCGCCTCGACCGTGCCGTCCGCGCGCTCGATCGTGTTGCGGCCGAGCGCGCCGGCTGCGCCGCCCGCCGCGCCAAACGGCGCGTGGATCCGGTTGTTCGACAGGATCGACGCGGTCATCGGCTCGAGGAAGCGGATCCGCCGCACCGCGCCGTCGCCGCCGCGCCAGCGCCCGCCGCCGCCCGAGCCGGCGCGGATCCGGTGCGAATCGAGCCGCACCGGGTAGCGCCATTCGAGCACCTCCGGATCGGTGAGCCGCGAGTTCGTCATGTGCGTCTGCACCGCGCCGACGCCCGCGAAGCCGTCGCCCGCGCCGCTGCCGCCCGCGATCGTCTCGTAGTACTGGTAGCGATTGTTGCCGAATGTGAAGTTATTCATCGTCCCCTGGCTCGACGCGACGCAGCCGAGCGCGCCGTACAGCGCGTTGGTGATCGCCGACGATGTCTCGACGTTGCCCGACACGACCGCCGCCGGATACTCGGGGTTCAGCATCGAGCGCGCCGGCACGATCACCGTGAGCGGCTTCAGGCAGCCGGCGTTCAGCGGGATGTCGTCGCCGACCAGCGTGCGGAACACGTACAGCACGGCGGCCATGCAGACGGCCTTCGGCGCGTTGAAGTTGTTGTCGAGCTGCGCGGACGTGCCGGTGAAATCGATCTCCGCGCGCCGGGCCGCGCGATCGACGCGGATCGCGACGCGAATTTCCGCGCCGTTGTCGAGCGGATAGCGGTACGCGCCGTCCTGCAGCGCGCCGATCACGCGCCGCACCGCCTCTTCCGCGTTGTCCTGCACGTGCCCCATGAACGCGAGCACGACGTCGCGGCCGAACTGCGCGACCATCCGGCGCAACTCGTCGACGCCCTTCTGGTTCGCGGCGACCTGCGCGCGCAGGTCGGCCATGTTCTGCTCGACGTTGCGCGCCGGGTAGCGGCCCGATGCGAGCAGCGCGCGCGTGTCGGCGTCGCGCAGCACGCCGGCCGACACGAGCTGCCAGTTGTCGATCAGCACGCCTTCCTCGTCGATATGCGTCGAATCGGGCGGCATCGAGCCCGGCGTCGTGCCGCCGATGTCGGCGTGGTGGCCGCGCGAGCCGACGTAGAACAGCGGCGCGTCCGAGCCGTCCGCGAACACCGGCGTGATGACCGTCACGTCCGGCAGGTGCGTGCCGCCGTGATACGGGTCGTTCAGCATGAACACGTCGCCGTCGCGCATGCGGCCGCGGTTGCGCTCGATCACCGTGCGGATGCTCTCGCCCATCGAGCCGAGGTGCACGGGCATGTGCGGCGCGTTCGCGATCAGGTTGCCGTCGCCGTCGAAGATCGCGCACGAGAAGTCGAGCCGCTCCTTGATGTTCACCGAGTACGCGGTGTTCTGCAGCCGCAGCCCCATCTGCTCGGCGATCGACATGAACAGGTTGTTGAAGATCTCGAGCCGCACCGGATCGGCATCGGTGCCGAGCGAGCGGCGCGTCGGCAGCGGCGTCGTGCGCGTCAGCACGAGGTTGCCCTGCGCGGTCATCCGCGCGCGCCAGCCGGGCTCGACGACGGTCGTGCCGTTCTTCTCCGCGACGATCGCCGGGCCGTCGATCGCGTCGCCTGCGAGCAGCGTGTCGCGCACATAGAGCGACGCGTCGTGCCACTGGCCGCCGGAATGGAAGCGCACGGCGGAATCCGCGCGCGGCGCAGCGCCTTCCCCGCGCGAGGCCAGCGGCGCGATGTCCACCGGCGCGTCGGAGCGGCCGATTGCCTCGACCGACGCCAGTTCGGCGACGAGCGGCGTGCCGGGCATCAGGAATGCGTAGCGCTGCCGGTACGCGGCCTCGAACGCCTGCTGCATCGCGTCGACGCTGCCGGCCGGCACGTCGAGCGCCGAATCGGTGCCCTGGTAGCGCAGGTGCACGCGCCGCTCGGTCGCGATCCGCTCCGGCGGCACGCCCTGTTCGAGCAGTGCGCCAACGGCCTCGTCGGCCAGCCGGTCGAGCGCCGCGTTCAAGGCCGGCAGCGATGCATCGGACAGCACGGCCTCGACCGCGCGCTCGCGCATCGCGGTCTGGTCGGCCAGGCCCATCCCGTATGCGGACAGCACGCCCGCGAGCGGATGCGCGAACACCTGCGTCATCCCGAGCGCGTCGGCCACGCCGCACGCGTGCTGGCCGCCCGCGCCGCCGAACGTCGTCAGCACGTAGCGCGACACGTCGTGCCCGCGCTGCACGGAGATCTTCTTGATCGCGTTCGCCATGCTGCCGATCGCGATTTCCAGGAAACCTTCGGCGAGTGCTTCGGGCGTTTCGCGCCGCCCCGTCGCCGCATGGATTTCATCGGCGAGCGCCGCGAACTTCGCGGCCACGCCGTCGCGGTCGAGCGGCTCGTTTGCATGTGGGCCGAACACGCGCGGGAAATGATCGGGCTGAATCTTGCCGAGCATCACGTTGCAGTCGGTCACCGTCAGCGGGCCGCCGCGCCGGTACGCGGCCGGCCCCGGGTTCGCGCCGGCCGATTCGGGTCCGACGCGCAGCCGCGCGCCGTCGAAGCCCAGCACCGAGCCGCCGCCCGCGGCGACCGTGTGGATGCTCATCATCGGCGCACGCATCCGCACGCCGGCCACCTGGGTCTCGAACACACGCTCGAATTCGCCGTTGTAGTGCGACACGTCGGTCGACGTGCCGCCCATGTCGAAGCCGATCACCTGACCGAAGCCGGCCGCGCGCGCGGCGCGCACCATCCCGACGATGCCGCCGGCCGGGCCCGACAGGATCGCGTCCTTGCCCTGGAACGCATCGGCGCGCGTCAGCCCGCCGCTGCTCTGCATGAACTGCAGGTTCACGCCCGGCATCTCGTGCGCGACCTGCTCGACATAACGACGCAGGATCGGCGACAGGTACGCGTCGACGACGGTCGTATCGCCGCGCGACACCATCTTCATCAGCGGCGACACTTCGTGCGACACCGAAACCTGCGTGAAGCCGATGCGGCGTGCGAGCTCCGCGAGCGCGCGTTCATGCGCGGTGTAGCGGTAGCCGTGGATCAGCACGATCGCGAGCACACGCACGCCGGTGTCGAACACGCGGCGCAGCGACGCTTCGGCATCCTGCACATCGAGCGGCACGACGACGTCGCCATGCGCGCCGATGCGCTCATCGATCTCGACGACGCTCTCGTACAGCGCATCGGGCAGCACGATGTCGAGATCGAACAGCCGCGGCCGGTTCTGGTACGCGATGCGCAGCACGTCGCGAAAGCCGCGCGTCGTCGCGAGCGCGGTGCGTTCGCCCTTGCGTTCGAGCAGCGCGTTGGTCGCGACCGTCGTGCCCATCTTCACCATGTCGACGCGCTCGGGCGTGATCGGCTCGCCGTCGGCGAGGCCAAGCAGGTGGCGGATGCCGGCCACCGCCGCGTCGCGGTACTGCTCGGGGTTCTCCGACAGCAGCTTGTGCGTGACGAGCGTGCCGTCGGGCCGGCGCGCGACGATGTCGGTGAACGTGCCGCCGCGGTCGATCCAGAATTGCCAGCGTGCGGCGTCGGAGGGAACGGGAGAAAGGTGTCGGTCGGTCATGATGGTCGATGCGTCGTGAAATCTCGGAACGAGCGCCGCCGCACGGCGCGCGTCGCGCGCCGTGTCACGGTGTCGATGAAAGGGGAAGAAAACGAAGGGCGGGCCGCCCCGCCGCTTACGCGGCGTCGAGTTCGCGGCCGCGCGTCTCGGGCAGCGTCAGCGCGGCGACGATCACCACGCCGTATGCGGCAACGGCGAAGATCCCGATGCTCGTGCCGAGCCCGTATTGCTTCGACAGCGCGCCGATCAGGAACGGGAACAATGCGCCGATCGCACGGCCCACGTTGTAGCAGAAGCCCTGGCCCGAGCCGCGCACGCGGGTCGGGAACAGTTCGGTGAGGAACGCGCCCATCCCCGAGAAGATGCCCGACGCGAAGAAGCCGAGCGGGAAGCCGAGCCACAGCATCGACGCGTTGGTCAGGTTCAGCGACGTGTACGCGAACGCGATCGCCATCGAGCCGACCGCGAACAGGATGAAGTTCGGCTTGCGGCCGAGGCGGTCGGTCAGGTATGCGCTCGTCAGGTAGCCGACCCACGAGCCGAAGATGATCATCGCGAGATAACCGCCGGTGCCCATCACGGTCAGGTGCCGCTCGGTCTTCAGGAAGGTCGGCAGCCACGTCGTGATCGCGTAGTAGCCGCCCTGCGCGCCGGTCGTCAGCAGCGCCGCGCGCAGCGTCGTCGTGATCAGCTTCGGCGCGAAGATCTCGGTGAGGCGCGGCGCGTCGGCCACCTTCGCCTGCGCGGCCTTCTCCTTTTCGTAGACGTCCGGCTCCTTCACGTAGCGGCGGATCGCGACGACCAGCAGCGCGGGCGCCAGCCCGACGAGGAACAGCGCGCGCCACGCCTGCTCGGCCGGCAGCACCGAGAACAGCAGCGCATACAGCAGCGCGCACAGCCCCCAGCCGATCGCCCAGCCCGATTGCACCAGGCCGACCGCCCTGCCGCGATCGCGCGCGCGGATCACCTCGCCGATCAGCACCGCGCCGGCCGTCCACTCGCCGCCGAAGCCGAAGCCCATCAGCGCGCGCGCCGCGAGCAACTGGTGATAGTTCTGCGCGAGCCCGCACAGCGCGGTGAACACCGCGAACCACAGCACCGTGAGCTGCAGCGTGCGCACGCGGCCGATCCGGTCGGACAGGATGCCGGCGATCCAGCCGCCGAGCGCCGACGCGAGCAGCGTGATCGTGCCGATGAAGCCGGCGTCCGCGAGCGAGATGCCCCAGGTCGCGACGAGCGTCGGGATCACGAACGACAGCATCTGCGTGTCCATCCCGTCGAGCATGTAGCCGACCTTGCAGCTCCAGAACGCGCGGCGCTCGCGCGGCTGCGCGTATGCGTACCACGAGAACAGGCCGCTACGCTCGGGGCTCGCGGGCTCGGCGGCGGGTGCCGCGAGGGTCTTGCTTTCCATGGTGGTGCTCCTGTCGTTATGCGCCGTCAATTGTGTGCGTGTGTCGTGTGTGCGTCGCCGCGATGCCGGATCAGAACACGGCCAGCGACGCGTTCGTGATGTCGGTCATCAGCATGTGGCCGGGCGTATGCGCGATCGCGATCGGCAGCTTCGCGTCCATCAGCGCGGTTTGCGGCGTCACGCCGCACGCCCAGAACACCGGCAGCTCGCCGTCGCGGATCGTCACCGCGTCGCCGAATTCGGGTGCGTTCAGATCCGCGATGCCCAGTTCCTGCGGGTGGCCGATATGGATCGGCGCGCCGTGCACGCCCGGAAAGCGGCTCGTGATCTGCACCGCACGGATCGCATCGGCGCCGCGCATCGGCCGCATCGACACGACGAGCCGGCCGCCGAAGATGCCTGCGCGCCGGTTCGGAATCGACGTGCGGTACATCGGCACGTTGCGGCCCTCCTCGACGTGGCGCAGCCCGATCCCTTCACGGGCGAGCATCTCCTCGAACGAGAACGAGCAGCCGATCGCGAACACGACGAAATCGTCGCGCCACAGCGCCTCCAGCGACTCGACGCGTTCGGTCAGGCGGCCGTCGCGGTACACGTTGTAGCTCGGCACGTCGGTGCGGATGTCGAGATCCTCGCCGAGCGCGTCGATCCGGAACGCGCCCGGTTCGCCGACGCCGAGCAGCGGGCACGCCTTCGGATTCGCCTGACAAAAGCGCAGGAAATCGTGCGCGTACGCATCGGGCAGGATCGCGAGATTCGCTTGCGCGAACGGGCCGCAATGGCCTGCGGTCGGGCCGCGGAACGCGCCGCGACGCACGGACTGGCGGAATTCGGAAGGCGTCATGAGATTCAATGGCAGATCGGGATGTGGTCGGGATGACGGTGTCGCGTCATCGGATACGGCGAAGAATAGAAAAGAAATAATTTTGTCGCCAACGAGTTTTTTTGCGCTGCGTGTATAGAATTTCTTAACGTATCTTCGGGTTTTCCCCGGTCCCGTTCATTTTTTCAGCGGGGCAAGCTGCGCGCCCAATGCCTTGCCGACCGCCATGAACACGCGTTTTCTCGAAACCTTCGTCACGCTCGCGAAGCTGCGCAACTTCCGCACGACGGCCGCCGCGCTGCACGCGACGCCGGCCGCGATCTCGCAGCGCCTGAAGGCGCTCGAGGACGAATTGCAGACGGTACTCGTCGACCGCGACAGCCGCGAATTCCGGCTCACGCCGAACGGCGAGTACCTGCTCGGCTATGCGAAAGCCGTGGTCGAGGCGACGCAGGAGCTGCAGGCCGCCGCGTCCGGCGAGAGCGCGCTGCGCGGCAAGCTGCGGCTCGGCGTGATCGAGACCGTCGTGCATAGCTGGCTGCCGCACTATATGCGCCGCCTCGCGGCCGACTACCCGCAACTCGAGATCGACCTGACCGTCGACGTGAGCGTCGTGCTGCAGCGCCGGCTGATGGCCGGCGAGCTCGACCTGATCATCCGCGTCGAGGGCAGCGACGAGGCGTCGGTCGTCTGCGACGCGCTCGCGAACTATCCGGTGCGCTGGATCGCGCGCGCGGGGCTGCTGCCGAACACGCGCACGGGCCTTGCGCGGCAGGTGCTGCGCCAGCCGATCCTGACCTACGGGCGCGGCACCGCGCCCCACCGCGCGCTCGAGGACATCGTCCGTACCCTTGCGCATGCGCATGGCGTGCCGCTGTCGGACACGCGCATTACCGGATCGCCGTCGATCTCGGTGATCGTGCAGCTCGTGCGCGACGGCTTCGGCGTCGCCGCGATTCCGGTGCTGTTCGTCGATGCGCTGATCGAGAGCGGCGAAGTCGTCGAACTGCCGCTGCAGCCGTCGCCGCCGTCGATCGTCGTGTCGATGTCGCGGCGCGCGGATGCGCCGCGGTTCGTGCACGGCGCGTCGATTGCCGCGCGGGCAGCGTGTCATGAGTACTGCGAGAAGAGTACGCGGCGGTTGGTTGAGGCGCTTTGAAGCGGCGCGGCACAGCCGGACGCCGTGCCGTCATCGGTTCGCCTGAATCAGGCAGCCAGTCACGCGGATTGAGCCGCATGCGGCTGCGCCAGCTTGCCGTCGCCGTACTCGCGGAGCACCTTCGAGATCACGACGCGATAGCCGTCGAGCCAGCGCGCCTGCTTCGCCTTCGCTTCGAGGTGCGCCGGATGCTGCATCAATTGCTGCAGTGCCGCTTCCGATTCCCAGTAGTAGACGTTCTGGATCAACCCCGCTTCGGCGTTCTCCCACGTCTCCTCGCCGAGATAGCCGGGCGTCGCGCGCGCCATGTCGGCGATCTGCCGGTCGAGCCGGTGGAATTCGTCATCGTATTGCCCGGCACGAAAAATGAAGGTCGACGCGTACATGCCCGCTCCGTCTGAAACGATCGAAAGAGCGCCAAGTGTAAGGCACGCGCGGCGTGCCGCGATCGTTACGCGGCGAGCGGATCGGCGTCGAGCCATGCGTCGATGCGTGGCGCGTCTTCACGCGTTCCGGCCGCGGGCGCAGGCATCGCCGCAAGCGTATGCCGTGCTCGTTCGAGCGCCTGTGCGAAGCCGCGCAACTCGCGTGTCGCGGGCCGGTCGTCGGCACGCCGGCGTTCGCCGATTCGCCGCTTCGGCACGCGACGGATCGTCAGCGCGCCGACGAAGCGGTGCCGAATGCCGGAACAGTTCGCGCAGCGACAGCGTCGGCGCGCTGTTGCAGCAGCGTCCGCATGCATTGCACGCGAGCAGGTACGTGTCTACCACGGCCGCCGCACCGAATCCTGGTAACGCGTGAGGATGAAGCGCGCGACGTCGTCCGAGTGATATGCGGCGACGAGCTGCGCGACCCACGGTTTCGCGCGATCAGCGTTGCGCACCGTCAGCACGTTCGCGTACGGCGAACGCGCGTCCTCGATGCCGATGCTGTCGCGCGCGGGCTGCAGCCCGACGCGGGCGGCATCGTCGCTGTCGATCGCGACGAACGCGGCCGTGTCGAGCGCGGCGTAAAGACGATCGCGGCGCAGCGCGACGAATTTCAGCCCGAGCCGGTTGCCGGTCACGTCGCGCAGCGTTGCACGCAGGCCGGCCTGCTCGCGCAGCGTCACCAGCGTGTCGTTCTGCAGCAGCACGAGCGCACGCGCCATCCCGCGCGGATCGGCGGGAATCGCGACCGTCGCGCCGGGCGGCAATTCGTTCAGGTTTTTCAGCTTGCGCGAATAAAGCGCCATCGGCAGCGTGACGGTCGGCGCGACTTCGGTCAGCGCGTAACGTTTCCGCGCGCGCGTCGCGGCAAGCTGTTGCGCATCCTCGAAGCTGGCCGCGTCGATCCGGCCGTCGGCGAGCGCCGCGTCGATGCGCGATGCATCGTCGAATTCGACGACGTCGACACCCAACCCGCGTGCAGCAGCGACCCGCTTCACTTCGTCCAGGATCTGCGCATGCACGCCGCGCGTCACGCCGACGCGCACGGCCGGGGCAACCGATTCGGCCGCAACGGCCGATCCCTGATGGACGACACCGCACGCGGCCAGCAGCCATACGGAAACGGATCGCACGATGCGGTTCCTCACGATGCATCCCTCAGGATCGTGCGAAAGCCGATGTGCGACGCGCCGAGATCGGCCTCCTGCTGTTCGCGCGATGACGCGCGATAGCGCACGCAGTAGTCGCGCGAGCACAGGAACGAGCCGCCCTTGATGACCGTCGGCGTATCGTGCCGGCGCGTCGGCGGTGCGACGGCCGCCGTGTCGCCGTTGGCGTGCGGCTGATGCGGGCCCGTGTACGCGTCCTTCGTCCATTCCCAGGCATTGCCGATCATGTCGTAGAGGCGGAAGCCGTTCGCCGCATAACAGCCGACGGGCGCGAGGCCCGCATGACCGTCCTCGGCCGTATCGAGCACCGGGAACGCGCCCTGCCAGTAGTTCGCGGCCGGCTTGCCCTGCGCATCGCGCGGCGCCGCGTCGAGCGAGGTATCGTCGCGGCCGGCCTTGCCCGCGTATTCCCATTCGGCCTCGGTCGGCAGATCGCGGCCGAGCCAGCGCGCATACGCGAGCGCATCGCGCTGCGTGACGAGCGTGACGGGCAGGTTGCCGAGCCCATCGACGCCGCTGCCGGGCCCGCGCGGATGACGCCACGATGCCCCCTTCACCCACGACCACCATGCGAGGTCGCGCGCATTCATCTCGTCGCGCGTCGGCATGTTGAACACCGCCGCACCGCCCTGCTGCTCGGCCTCGGTCACGTAGCCGGTCGCCTGCACGAATGCGGCGAACTGCGCGATCGTCACGTCGGTCTGGTCGATCCAGAAACCGCCGACGTGCGTGCGGCCGTCGCCGGCCGGACGCTCGTCCGCATAACCGCGCGTGCTGCCGAACACGAACGCGCCGCCGCGCAGATGCACCATCCCGGCCTTCGGGTCGTCGCGCCACTTTGCCGGCAGCCCCGAGTAGCGCTCGCACTGCCGCTCCGAGCCGAGCGGCGCGAGCGCGCGGCCGCGATTCGCGTCGTCGAAAGCGCCGCCCGCCGGCGCCGCCGGATTCGCATAGCCCACCGCGAACGCGGCGGCGAACAGCGTGGCGGCGAGCGCCGCGCCGATCGTCCAGAACCGGAACCGCATCGTGTCGTCCTTTCAAGAAAGCGCCTGCCCGCTCCAGGTTTTCCGCCCCGAAGGAAGCTCCCTTGGGGGATGCCCCGTCGGGGGCCCTGGAGCGAAGCGACAGGTCCGGGGGCGCTCAGTAATAACCGCGCGGACGCAGCGGCTCGACGCCGCCGACGTTGCTCATGTACGTCTTCCACTGGTCGACGAGCGTGCCGATCACCGACGGGTTCTGCGCCGACACGTCGGTCGTCTCGCCGCGATCCGATGCGAGGTCGTAAAGCTGCCAGTGACCGTCGAGCGGCCCGAGCGGCGGCTCGGTCCACAGCGCCTTCCAGCGCCCGTCGGCGCTGCGCAGGTACGCGCGGCCGTATGCTTCGTCGCCGAACGGCGCCGTATGCACCTCGCCCGTCGCCGAACCGGTGAGCACCGGCAGCAGCGACTGGCCCGTGACCGGGTACACGTAGCGGTTGTTGTAGATCACCTTGCCCTTGTTCTGGTCGACGCCCGTCAGCGTGTTGACGAGCGGCGGCGCCGGCTGCGACGGCGGCGTGACGCCCGCGACCGCGAGGAAGGTCGCCGTGTTGTCGGTCACGTGCGTGAACGCGCGCAGCGTCGGCAACTGCTGCGACTGGCCCGGCAGGCGCACGATCGTCGGCGTCGATACGCCGCCTTCGGCCGAGTAGCCCTTCGTGTGCCGGAACGGCGACGCGCTCACTTCGGCCCAGCGCAGCCCGTACTGCAGGCGCTGCGCGTTCTGCTTGCCGTTGTCGGTGCCGAGCGCCGAATAGGTCGGCTCCCGCGCGTTCGCGGTGTCGGTCGCCGTCGGGTCCGCGCCGGAATCGATCGGCCAGCCTTCCGCGCCGTTGTCCGACTGGAACATGATGAACGTGTTGTCGTATTCGCCGATGTCCTTCAGGTGCTGGATCAGCAGGCCGATGTTGTAGTCGAGGTTCTCGACCATCCCCGCGTAGATCTCCATGTAGCGCGCCTGCGCACGGCGCTCGGCCGGCGACAGGCTCGACCACAGCTTGTCGACCTTGCCGGTGCCGTAGTCGCTGTAGCCGTCCGCGGCCGGATGCACCGCGCTGATGTATTTCGCGCTCGCGGTGCCGTTGTTCGCGGTCGCGGGCGACGCCGCCGTCGTTTCGGGCACGCCGTCGAACGGCTTGAAGTCGGCGGGAATCAGGCCGAGCGCTTTCTGCCGCGCGATCCGCGCGTTGCGGATCGCGTCGTAGCCGGCGTCATAGACGCCCGCGTACTTGTGCAGCCACGGTTCGGGCACCTGCAGCGGCCAGTGCGGCGACGTGTACGCCGCATATGCGAAGAACGGCTTGCCGTCGCGCTGGTTCGAATCGATGTACGAGATCAGCTTCTGCGTATAGAAATCGGTCGAATAGAACACGGCCGGGCTGCCGCCCGTACCGCCCGGCTGCCCGGGCTGACCAGGCTGCACGTAACGGCCGTCCTCCGTGTAGTTCGACGAGCCGGCCGGCTCGTGCGCGAAGTGGTTGGTCGCCGCGCCGCCGAGCAGCACGTAGCTGCGCTCGAAGCCCCACTGGTCGGGCGTCTGCCCACTGCCCGTCGCGCTGCCGACGATCCCCGAGCCGATGTGCCACTTGCCCGCGATATAGGTGTGGTAGCCGGCGTCCTTCAGCAGTTGTGCGAACGACAGCGCGCGGTCGTTCAGGTAGCCCTCGTAGCCGGGCAGCCCGCGCCGCTCGTCGGCCGGCACGCCCATCGTGCCTTCGCCGACGAGATGGTGATCGGTGCCGGACACCAGCATCGCACGCGTGATCGCGCACACGGTGCCGGTGTGATGGTTCGACAGGATGCGGCCCGATGCGACGAGCGCGTCGAGGTTCGGCGTGTTGATCTCGCCGCCGAACGCATGGATGTCGGAATAGCCGAGATCGTCGGCCATGATGTACAGGATGTTCGGGCGTTTCGCGGCCTGCGGCGGCGTTGTATTGGCCTGCGGAGGCGGCGAATCGCTGTCGACGCCGCCGCACGATGCGAGCGACACCGCGCCGGCGATCGCGGCGCAGACGACACGGAAACGGAAAGCATGCAACGGCGACGCGGACTTTTTCATTATCGTGAACGCTCGATCTACGGGATCGGCGATCTTATCTTCGCGCGCGCGGCGCCCAAAGTCGGATTCGTCACATGCTAACGGGGTGCGGGAATATGCGATGCGGGCCCGATGCAGGCCGTTTGGCGCGGCCCGCGCCGCGATGCGTCAGCTGCGCCCGCCGAGGCTGCCGCCGCCGTCCACGGCCAGCACCTGCCCCGTGACGAAACCGGCTTCGTCGGACAGGAAGAACGCGATCGCGGCCGCCACGTCGTCGGGCGTGCCGAGCCGGCGCGCGGGAATCGTCGCGAGCACCTTGCGTTCGGCTTCGCTGCCGACCGGCCGCGTCTGTCGGAACAGTTCGGTCTCGATCGGGCCCGGCGCGACAGCATTGACGGTCACGCCATGCTCGGCGAGTTCGAGCGCCCACGTGCGCGTGCAGCCGACGAGCGCGCTCTTCGCGGCCGAGTATGCGGTGCGATCGAGGCTGCCGAAAATCGCGCGGCTGCAGATGTTGACGATGCGCCCGTGACCGCGCGCCTTCATCGCGTCCGCAAAGTGCTGCGTGACCTGGATCGCGGCCCGCACGTTCAGATCGAACACCGCCTGCAGCGACCCGAAATCGATCTGCCCGAGCGGCTGCGGCAACACGATGCCGGCGTTGTTGACGATGCCGTCGACGTCGTGCCGCTCGCTGATGTGCGCAAGCGTTGCCGCCGTCCGTTCGATGTCGGCAAGATCGCACGCGAGCAATTCGCCGGGGAAATCGATGCCCTGCGCATGCCGCGCAAGGCCGATGACGCGATGGCCGCGCTGCGCCAGAAATGTGCTGACCGCGAAGCCGATGCCGCGCGACGCGCCTGTTACGAGATAGGTGCGGGATGACATGATTCGTGCCTGTGTGGAAGGAATCGAAGAAGTCGCGATGCGTACGCAGCCACGCGACGCATCCGCGTTCCGGACGATTGTGCATCGGGTCGAAAAAACGCGTACGGTCGCCGGCACTCGCACCGTTCAGCCGCTCCGCCCGGATGCGGTGCGCGCTTGTGCGGGCCGCCTTCCCGCCTCAGTCATCCGACGCCAGCATCCGCGGAATCTCGTCGACGAGCGCATCGATGACGACCCGCACCTTCGACGGCACGTGGCGCGACGACGGCCGCACCGCGAACACCTCGGCGCCCGACACGCTGTTGCTGTCCATCACGAGCACGAGGCGGCCGTCGCGCAGGTAAGGCGCCATCAGCCAGCACGGCAGCCACGCGAGGCCCGCGCCGGCAGCGGCCGCATCGGCGATCGCCTGCAGGTCGTCGAACCGCAGGCGGCCGGCCGCGCGGTGGTCGTGCACCGCGCCGTCCGCACCGATGATCCGCCATGGTGCCGGCTGCCCGCCGCGCGAATATGCGATGCCGACGTGCGACGCGAGTTCGTCGAGCCCCGTCGGCCGGCCGTGACGTTCGAGATACGCGGGCGATGCGCAAATGCCCATCCGCTGTACGCCAAGCCGCCGCCCGACGAGCGTGCTCGTATCCGCAAGCTCGCCGATGCGCACCGCGACGTCGAAACCGTCGTTGATCAGGTCGGCCAGGCGATCGCTGAACGACACGTCGATCTCGAGCCGCGGATGACGCTCGACGAGGCGCCGCATGACGGGCGCAACGCATTGCCGCCCGAACAGCACGGGCACGCTGATGCGCAGCCGCCCCGACGGCTCGCGCCGGCCCGCGTCGAGCGCGGCCTCCGTTTCGCCGAGATCGGCCAGCAGCCGCCGGCACTGCTCGTAATAGACGAGCCCTTCGTCGGTCAGGCTGAGCTGGCGCGTCGTGCGCTGCAGGAGCCGCGCGCCGAGACGGCGTTCGAGCCGCGCGACGACCTTCGCGATCGCCGAACGCGTGACGCCGATGCGCAGCGCCGCCGCCGCGAAGCTGCCCGACTCCACGACGTCGACGAATTCGGCGACGCCTCTCAGACGCTCGTCCATGCGATTCCGCTCCGGTTGGATGACAGATTTGTGTCCATGACGGCGACAGTCAGTGGCCGAATTCTCGCCAATGCGTCCCCGTGCGCAACACTATGATAGTTCGACCTATCTCGAAAAGGAGTCGACATGCACGCATGGCAAGTCAAACCCGGCGACGGCGCTGCCGGGCTCCGGCGCATCGACGCGACACGCCGGCCCGTCGGGCCGACCGACGTCGTCGTGAAGATCCACTCGGCAGGACTGAACTACCGCGACCTGATGTTCGCGCGCGGCGACTATCTCGGCATCGGCAAGGACGCGTTGATTCCTGTTGCCGACGGCGCCGGCGAAGTCGTCGAAACCGGCCGCGACGTCACGCGCTTCAAGCCGGGCGATCGCGTGATCAACACGTACTTCCCGCGCTGGATCGACGGGCCGCCCACGCCGCAGAAGGTCTCGGGTTCCCCCGGCGCGCAATTCGACGGCGTGCTGGCCGAGCACTTCGTGTCCGACGAAGCGGCGCTGGTCGCGATTCCCGCGCATCTCGACTACGACGAAGCGGCGACGCTGTCGTGCGCGGGCATCACCGCGTGGAATGCGCTGTTCGCCGACGGAGGCGCGGGGCCGGGCTCAACCGTCGTGCTGCTCGGCACGGGGGGCGTCTCGATCGTCGCGCTGCAGCTCGCGCACGCGGCGGGGTTGCGCACGATCGTCACGTCGTCGAGCGATGCGAAGCTCGAACGCGCCCGCGCACTCGGTGCGGATGCAACGATCAACTATCGCGCGACGCCCGAGTGGGAGCACGAGGTGCTGCGGCTCACCGGCGGCGCGGGCGCGGATCTCGTCCTGGAAGTCGGCGGACACGACACGCTGCCGCGCTCGGTCGCCGCGACGAAGCTGGGCGGCATTGTGTCGGTGATCGGCGGCGTCAGCGGCTTCGGCGGCCCCGAACTCGGGCTGCTTTCGCTGATCGGCGGCATTCGGCAATTGCACGGGATCATGGTCGGCAGCCGCGCGATGCTCGACGACGTCGTGCGGTTCGTCGATGCGAAGCGGATCAAGCCGGTGGTCGATCGCGTGTTCGGCTTCGACGAAGCGCCGCAAGCGTATGCGTACCTGCAGTCGGGACAGCATTTCGGCAAGGTCGTGATTCGCGTCGCTTCGTGATGGATGAAGGCGGCGGGCCGCCGCCTTCTTTCCGGCGGGTTCCATCAGAACTTGTGCCGAATCCCCGCGTGCACCATCAACTGCTTCGACGTCGACGACAGATCGGCCGCGCCCGGGATATACGCCTGATCGAGCGACGAGCCGGTCGCGTCTCCTGCGATCCGCTGATACGCGCCCATCAGATACACATCCGTTCGCTTCGACAGGTTGTAGTCGGCCATCAACCCGATCGAATGAATCTTCGGCTTCGCGGCGCCGGTCGTCGCGTCGTAGCGCACCGTCGTGTACACATACTGCGCGCCGACGAAGAACGCCGGCGTGAACTGATACTTGCCGTTCACTTCGAAGTTCTGATACTTGATCGACGTCACCGTACCGCCCGCAAGCGGCCCGGTCACCGGTGCGATCGTTTCGTCGCCGAACAGGTAGCCGACGTTCGCGGTCGGCCGCGTGACGTTGCTGTTGGTGTACGCGAATCCGACCGTCGCGGGCCCTGCGGTGTAGTTGATGCCCGCCCCGAAGATCCGCAGCCGTGCCGACGCGAAGTTCGCATCAGCGCCGACCGACCCCGAACCCGCGATCGCACCGCCCGATGTTGCGCCCGGGTTGTCCGCGTTCAGGAACGCCGCACCGACGAGCAGGCCGCCCTGCTCGTACTGCGCGCCGACGCTCCAGACCCGGTTGTTCGCGAAACCCGTGTCGTTGCTGAAGCTGTACGTGCCGCCGAACGAGAAGCCGGAGAAATCCGGACTCGCATACTTCACGGTATTGTTCGTGCGGAACGTGTTGCCGGTGTTGTCGTTGTCGAGCGGGTGCGAGAACGGATAGACGCCCCAGCTCCCGTTCGCGGTCGTCGGCGCGAGATAGTCGACGACCGAATCGTATTGCCGGCCGAGCGTCAACGTGCCGAAGCGCGTGCTGCCGAGCCCCACGTAGGCCTGACGCCCGAACATGCGGCCGCCCTGCGCAAGCGTGCCGCTGTTCACGTTGAAGCCATTCTCGATCTGGAACAGCGCGCTGTAGCCGCCGCCCAGGTCCTCGGTGCCCTTCAGCCCCCAGCGGCTGCCCTGCGCGAAGCCGCTCGCCATCTGCCACGCACTGTGCCCGCCAACGTTGTTCGTATAGTCGATTCCCGCATCGACGAGGCCATAAAGCGTGACGCTGCCTTGCGCGAACGCGGGCGCTGCGCACAGCGCCGGAAGCGCGACAAAAATCGATCTCCAGTTCATCCGTAATCCTTATTTATGGTCGATCGCGCACATTTCGTGCGCTGCTGCTTACTTCGTGCCGTAGATATCGAAGTCGAAATACTTCCGGTTGATCCGCTGGTACGTGCCGTTCGCGAGAATCGTTGCGAGCGCGCGGTTGAATGCGTCGCGCAGGTCGTGGTCCTGCTTGCGCAACCCGAGGCCGTCGCCCTGCCCGAAGTACTTCGCGTCGTCGATCGGCGCGCCGGCGAACATGAAGTCCTTGCCCTGCGGCTTCTTCAGAAAGCCGTCGCTGGCCGCGATCGATGCCTGGAACGCCGCGTCGAGCCGCCCCGTCACGAGATCGGCGTACACCTGATCCTGGTTCGGGTACGACACGATCTGCACGCCGGCCGGCTGCCAGTTCGCGACTGCGTAGTCGGCCTGCGCGGAACCCTGCTCGACGCCCACGCGCTTGCCTTTCAGCGATTCGGCCGTCGGCAGCAGCGGCGTGCCCTTGCGCGCGATCAGCCGGGCGGGTGCATTCGAGATGCGGTTCGTGAACGCGATCTGCTGCATCCGCTTCGGCGTGATCGTCATCGACGACGCGATCACGTCGAACTTGCGCGCGAGCAGCCCCGGGATCATCCCGTCGAAGCTCGACTCGACCCACACGCAGCGCGCGTGCAGCTCCGCGCACAATGCATTCGTGATATCGATCCCGAAACCCGTCAGCGTGCCGTCGGGCAGCTTGTATTCGAGCGGCGGGTAAGTCGGATCGACCGCGAGGCGGATCTCCTTGCCCGTCCAGTCGCCCGCATGCACCGATCCTGCCGCCAGCGCCACCGCGAGCGCCGCCATCCACTGTTTCATTGCCCGTCTCCTTGTGTAAATCGTGAATCGTGACCCGAAATCGTGCAGCCGCATCACCCGAGGTATCGCTCAGCGAGCGCGGTCCAGTAGCTCGCACCCGTCGCGAGGCAAGCATCGTTGAAGTCGTAGCCCGGGTTGTGCAGCCCGCATCCAGCCGTGCCGTCGCCGTTGCCGATCGACAGGTAGCTGCCCGGGCACGCCTCGAGCATGAATGCGAAATCCTCGCTCGCCGCGATCGGCCGCAGATGCGGCATCAGCGCCGCGTCGCCGCCCCATTCGCGGGCCACGTCGCGCGCGAACGCCGTTTCCGCCGCGTGATTGACGAGCACCGGATAGCCGTATCGATAGTCGATCTCGGCCATCGCGCCGTAACTCGCGGCCTGCCCATCCACGATCTCGCGGATGCGTCGCTCCAGTAGTGCGCGCACGTCCGGCGACAGCGCACGCACGCTGAGTTCAAGGTCCGCATGCGGCGGGATCACGTTCGATGCGGTGCCCGCATGGATCGAGCCGGCCGTGACGATCGCCAGTTCCTGCGGATTCACGTTGCGCGACACGACCGTCTGCAACGCCATCACGATCGACGCGCACACGACCACCGGATCGATCGTCGTGTGCGGCGCGGCGCCATGCCCGCCGCGCCCGATCACGCGCACGCACACCTCGTCGGCCGACGCCATCGCCGCCCCGTCGCAGAAGCCGAGCACGCCGGCCGGCAGGCCCGGCACGTTATGCATCGCGAACACGGCATCGCACGGAAATTGCGTGAACAGTCCGTCGTCGATCATCCGCTTCGCGCCGCCGAGCCCTTCTTCGGCCGGCTGGAAAATCAGGTTCAATGTGCCCGCGAAGCGCGCGCGCCCCGCAAGACAGCGGGCCGCCGCAAGCAGCATCGCCGTGTGGCCATCATGGCCGCACGCGTGCATCACGCCGTCGCGCCGGCTCGCATGCGGCAGCCCGGTTGTCTCGCGGATCGGCAGCGCGTCCATGTCCGCGCGCAATCCGAGCCGTTTCCCGGCGCCGCGCGTCAGCGTGCCGACCACGCCCGTGCCGCCGAGCCCGCGCGTCACCCGATAACCCCACGTTGTCAGGCAATCGGCAACGAGATCGCTTGTCGCGTGCTCCTCGAAGCCAAGTTCGGGATGCGCGTGCAGCCGGTGACGCAGCGCGATCATCTCCGCCTCGATGGCCGTTATTTCCGGATGAATATGTTTCTGGTCCAACCCCGATTCTCCTGAATGCATTCCGGTCGTCGATCGCCCGGATGACCGATCGTGGCCGAATCGTATGCAGCGAAAATCCCGGCGACCAGCCGCGGTTTCGTTATGATGACAACCTTTCGTTGTCGGGTATCGCACCATGAGCAACATCAAGCTGCATCAGTTGCAGGCGCTCGTCGCGAGCGCGGAGGCCGGCAGCATCCGCGGCGCGGCACGCACGCTCGGGCTGTCGCAGGCGGCCGTCACGCGCGCGCTGCGCGAGCTGGAGGCGAGCGAGCGCCTGCCGCTGCTCGTGCGTGCGCCGGAGGGCATCGGCTTCACCGAATACGGAAAGACGCTGCTCACGCACGCGAAGCTCGTGCTGAAGCAGCTCGAACACGCGCAGAGCGATCTCGAACGCATGCGCGGCCGCGTCGAGGGCCGGCTGAGCATCGGCGTCACGCCGTGGCTCACGATGACGTTCCTCGCGGAAGCCGTGCTGCGTTTTCGCGAGCAGATGCCCGACGTGCGCCTCGAACTCTACGAAGCGCTGATGGCCGTCGCACAGCCGCTGCTGCGCGACGGCAGCATGGACTTCGCGCTCGGGCACGTGCAACCGGGCGGCACGCAGGAATTCGCGTTCGAGCCGATGCTGCGCTACGAGACCTCGGTCATGGTGCGCGCCGGCCATCCGCGCGAACGCGCACGATCGATCCACGACCTGCTCGACAACGACTGGGTGCTGAATTTCGCGGCCGACGGGCAAGCCGCGCTCGTCGACTACCTGTTCACGCGCCACGGCGCAGGGATCGACGAACGGCGCATCGTGCGCGCGCAGTCGGTCGCGATGCTGCAGACGATGCTCGAGCAGGCCGACATGTGCACGTGGTGCCCGACAATACTCGCGGCCGTGCCGCCGTTCGGCGAACGGATGCGGCCGTTGCAACTGAAGGAGACGTTCGAGCCGCGCGACCTCGGGATCGTCACGCGCCGCAGCAGCACGCTGAGCGACGCCGCTCGCTGCTTCATCGACTGCCTGCTGCACGTGATCCGCAGGCATGCGCGCTCCGCGCGCAAGGAGGATCTCGCGCTGTTCAGGACGGTATCGCTGCTGATCTGATCTCCGCCCGGCCCGTCTCCCGTCCATAGCGCATCCGCGCGAATGCTTTTCCGAATCCGTTATTGGATCGCGCCGCCGAGCGTTTTTATACTCGTCAGCACTCTCTCCCAAAGAGTGCCAGCCAACTTCGACAGAACAGCACAGGACGAAAAGATGAGCCTACGCCCCTTGCACGACCGCGTCATCGTGAAGCGACTCGACCAGGAAACCACCACCGCGTCGGGCATCGTGATCCCCGACAGCGCCGCCGAGAAGCCCGATCAGGGCGAAGTGATCGCCGTCGGCCCCGGCCGCAAGGACACGGACGGCCAGCGCATCGTGCCCGACCTGCAGGTCGGCGAGCGCGTGCTGTTCGGCAAGTACGCGGGCCAGGCCGTCAAGGTGGACGGCAATGAGTTCCTCGTCCTGCGCGAGGAAGACATCGTCGCGGTCGTCAATCAATAACGGAGCGCAATCATGGCAGCGAAGGAAATCATTTTCAGCGACGTCGCACGGGCGAAGCTGACCGAAGGCGTGAACATTCTCGCGAACGCGGTGAAGGTCACGCTCGGGCCGAAGGGCCGCAACGTGGTGCTCGAACGCAGCTTCGGCGCGCCGGTCGTCACGAAGGACGGCGTATCGGTCGCGAAGGAAATCGAACTCGCGGACAAGCTGCAGAACATCGGCGCGCAGCTCGTGAAGGAAGTCGCGTCGCGCACCAGCGACGCGGCCGGCGACGGCACGACGACGGCCACCGTGCTCGCACAGGCGATCGTGCGCGAAGGCCAGAAATACGTCGCGGCCGGGCTCAACCCGCTCGATCTGAAGCGCGGCATCGACAAGGCGGTCGCAGCGGCCGTCGACGAGCTTAAGAAGATCAGCAGGCCGACCACCACGAGCAAGGAAATCGCGCAGGTCGCGACGATCTCCGCGAACGGCGAGGAATCGATCGGCCAGCGCATCGCCGAGGCGATCGACCGCGTCGGCAAGGAAGGCGTGATCACCGTCGAGGACGGCAAGTCGCTCGCCGACGAGCTCGACGTCGTCGAGGGGCTGCAGTTCGATCGCGGCTACCTGTCGCCGTACTTCATCAACAATCCCGACAAGCAGATCGCCGAGATCGAGAACCCGTACATCCTGCTGCACGACAAGAAGATCTCGAACATCCGCGACCTGCTGCCGGTGCTCGAACAGGTCGCGAAGTCGGGCCGGCCGCTGCTGATCATCGCGGAGGACGTCGAAGGCGAGGCGCTCGCGACGCTCGTCGTGAACAACATCCGCGGAATCCTGAAGACGGTTGCCGTCAAGGCGCCGGGCTTCGGCGATCGCCGCAAGGCGCTGCTCGAGGACATCGCGATCCTCACCGGCGGGCAGGTCATCGCCGAGGAAACGGGCCTGACGCTCGAGAAGGCGACGCTCGCCGAACTCGGCCAGGCGAAGCGCATCGAGGTCGGCAAGGAAAACACGACCGTGATCGACGGCGCGGGCGATGCAAAGAACATCGAAGCGCGCGTGAAGCAGATCCGCGTGCAGATCGACGAAGCGACGTCGGACTACGACCGCGAAAAACTGCAGGAACGCGTCGCGAAGCTCGCGGGCGGCGTCGCGGTGATCAAGGTCGGCGGTGCGACCGAGATCGAGGTGAAGGAGAAGAAGGATCGCGTCGACGACGCGCTGCACGCGACGCGCGCGGCCGTCGAGGAAGGCATCGTGCCGGGCGGCGGTGTCGCACTGATCCGCGTGCGGCAGGCGATCCGCGAGCTGAAGGGCGTGAACGCCGACCAGGATGCGGGCATCAAGATCGTGCTGCGCGCGCTCGAGGAACCGCTGCGCCAGATCGTCGCGAATGCGGGCGAGGAAGCGAGCGTCGTCGTCGCGAAGGTCGCGGAAGGCTCGGGCAACTTCGGCTACAACGCGCAGACGGGCGAGTACGGCGATCTCGTCGAATCGGGCGTACTCGATCCGACCAAGGTCACGCGCACCGCGCTGCAGAACGCGGCATCGGTCGCCGGGCTGCTGCTGACGACCGATGCAACCGTGTTCGAAGCACCGAAGGATGCGGCGCCGGCCGCGACGCCGGGCGGCCCCGGTGCGGGCGGGCCGGGGTTCGATTTCTGACGATGCGCCGCGCGTAACGGTTCGCCGGCATGCGCGCTGCCTTGCGGAAACATGCAACGCGTGGCGACGGAAGTCGTCACGCGTTTTTGTTTGGAATCGACGCAACACCGTGGTGCGCAGGCCCGTTGCAGCGCTCGGGTAAGATAAAGGCCCATCCCGCCGCGCCGTCTTCCACGCCATGTCGACCACCGTCAACGTCTTGCTCCCGCTCGCCGGCGTCCTGCTGCTGAGCGTCGCCAGCCCGGGCCCGAACTTCGTGATCGTCACGTCGACCGCGGTCGCGTCGCGCCGCGCCGGCGTGATGACGGGGCTTGGACTGGCCGCCGCGTCCGGCACCTGGGCCGCGATCGCGATCGCCGGGCTGAGCCTGCTCGTGACCCACGTGGCGTGGATACACACCGCACTGCGGCTTGCGGGTGCCGGCTACCTGATCTGGCTCGGCCTGAAAATGATTCTGACCGCACGCAAGCCATTGCCCGTTTCCGCACCGGCCACTGCCTCCGACTGGCACGCCGCGAAAAAGGGCTACGTCGTCAGCATGACGAACCCGAAATCCGTCGCGTTCTACGGCAGTATCTTCGCGCTGATGGTGCCGACCCACGCGCCGGCATGGCTCGATCTCGCGGTCGTCGCGTTGTCGATCGCGATATCGTGCGCATGGTATTGCGCGATGGCGCTGCTGGCGTCGCACCCGTCGGTGCGCCGGCTGCTGGTTCGACGCAAGGCCGTGCTCGACACGACGGCCGGCTTGCTGCTGATGGGCGTCGGCGGCCGGATGCTCGCCGGGCGTTGAGCGACGTGCCTGACGCATTGCCCTCACACCTTTACGACCTTTTTACTTGCGCCCGCGTGTGCGTTCACTAGAATGTGTTCGCAATCCACCACCGAGCACGCGACATGCGCATCCGAAGTCCTCGTCCCCCGAGTTGCTTTTCTGCCTGACAGGCAGGGCGCCTGCGTCTCTCTTTCCCGAGCCGCCGTCCTGCCGACAGGCGGACGGTGCGCGCCGTAGTCACATCCGCGCACGCTTGAACACGACGTCGATGCGGTAATCGCGCATCGTGCGCTCAGGCGTGTGCTCGCGGCAAATCCCCTGCAACGACGCGCGATCGATCCGCCGCCCCGGCAGTGATCGATCGCCTGCCCGCATCCGGCATGGCGATCCGGTCAGTCGTCAGCGAACCGCCGACCGCGCCACTCGACTGCGCGCCTTACGTGCGCAACAGCGGCTTCACGTCCGGGCAAATCTCACGCGTGCTGAAGCTCAGGCGCTGCTGACACGTTTGCACGGCGCATCGCGCGCCGCGTCTCGGTCGTCTTTCATACAGGAGCAATCATGCTTGGCTTGACGTTCTGGAAACACGTGATCGGCGCGCGGGCCGATGCCATCCGCGAAGACAAGGCAACTGCACACGACCGGCACCGCCGCCGGTCGAGAGCGCTCGTGCTGACCAGCGCCGCGGTGGCGTTCGCCGCCATCGCGTTCGGCGCGCCGGTCGTCGGCATTTCGGTCTTTCTGCTCACGACGCTGCCGTTCGTCCTGTCGGGCACGTGAAGACGTCCGTATCGGGCACGCGGCGCAAGCCGCGCCGCAATCGATACGAAATTTTAATACCGGGCCCCCGCGTCTCTGACACCGTCTTTACGCGGATGTGTCTAGGATTTCCTTGTCATCACGACACGGAGAAATCCGCATGCAAACGCAGCAGGCCGCCGTCGGCGGCCAACCCGACCTTCCCCATCGACGCGGCGGCTTGCCGCTCGCGACCCGGCTGGCGGATGCCTGTCCGCCGGACAACATCCTGCTCGACGTGCCGGTCGAAAGCGCGATCCAGTTGTTCGACCTCGCTGCACGATACGTCGCGCGCAGCAGCGGGGTTTCCGCGGAACGGATCCGGACCGAACTGGCGAAGCGCGAACGGCTCGGTTCGACCGGCCTCGGCCAGGGCGTCGCGATTCCGCATGCGCGTGTCGACGGGCTCGGCTCGGCCGTCGCGCTGTTCGTTCGCGCGCTGGCCCCGTTCGCGTTCAATGCGCCTGACCGCAAGCCCGTGCGCGAATTCATCGTGCTGGTCCTGCCGAAAGAGGACGACCGTGCGCACCTCGAACTGCTCGCCGACGCCGCGCGGTGCTTCAGCGAACGCCCGTTCCGGCAGGCGTCGCGCGACGCGCTGACGCCCGGCGAGATTCACCGGCTCATGCAACGCACGCACTGACGCCGCGTCGTGCGGCGACAGGCACTTCCCTCATTATTTCGAATTCCCATGTTCCCAGACCCTGAAAGTCCCGCTCTTGCGTCACGGCGCGTGGCCGGCTTGGCTCGCTTGCTGCCGTTCATGCAGGCCCTGCACGGGCAGACCGTCGTCATCGTCGATGGCGGCGCCGCGAGCGATACGCACGCTCGCCAGGCATTCGCGCAGGATGTCGCGCTGCTCGCGCTCACCGGCGTTCGTCCGGTCGTCGTCCAGGGCGGGCCGGCCGCGTCCGGCGCGCAGTCCGTCCAGGCCGCACGCGCCGCGATGGCCGACATCAACCACGAACTGGCGCGCGCGATCGGCAGCCACGGCGTCAAGGCGATCGGCATCGACGGCCACGACGGCGGCCTGCTGGTTGCCGGCGTCGAATCCGATCGCGCGAACACGAGCCCGGTCGCGCAATTCGACGGCACCGCGTTGAACGCGTTTCTCGGGAACGGGCTGGTGCCCGTCGTGATGCCCGTCGCGCCGGACGACGCAGGCCAGGATCGCCTGCTGCGCCCCGAACGCATCGGCAGCCTCTTCGCGCAGCGCACCGGCGCCGTCACGCTGGTGATGATGGTCGAAAGCGCGCTGCTGCGCGAACTCGGCGAACTCGCGGGGCTGTACGGCATCACGGAACTCGAGCAATGGCTCGCCGAGCATCCGGCAGCCGATGCGGCGCCCTGCGTACGGGAGGCGCTCGATGCGCTCGCGCACGGCGTGCAGAACGTCCATCTCGCCGATATCGGGCAACCCGAATCGCTGATCGACGAACTGCTGACCGAGGAAGGGTCCGGCGTGGTGTTCTGCCGTCGCGGCAATACCGACCTGCTGTCGGAAACGCGCCGCTACTTCGCCGATTCCGCGTGCGTGCTGCGCGACGGCTTCAGCGTCGAGCAGAAGCAGGTCGTGCGTTTCTGATCGGGTAGCAGGAAATCGCTTGCGGCAACCCACGAGGGCCGCCGCAAGCGAACGACGTCAGCGGTCAGCGCCGTGTCGCGAGACGCCGCACCACACGAACGAGCGCATCGACCTCGTCGCACGTGTTGTAGAACGCGAGCGAAGGCCGCACCGTTGCCTCGAGCCCGAAACGCCGCAGGATCGGCTGCGCGCAGTGATGCCCCGAGCGCACCGCGATGCCCTCTTCGTTCAGCGCCTGCCCGACTTCCTCGGTCTCATAGCCCGTCAGCACGAACGACAGCACGCTCGCCTTGTCGCGCGCGGTGCCGACGAGCCGCACGCCCGGCACCGGCGCGAGCACGCTCGTCGCATACGCGAGCAGGTCGTGCTCGTAGCGAGCGATGTTCTCGATGCCGACACGGTTCACGTAGTCGAGCGCCGCGCCGAGCCCGACCGCATCCGCGATGTTGCCGGTGCCGGCCTCGAAGCGGTTCGGCGGCGGCTGGAACACCGTACGCTCGAACGTGACGTCCGCGATCATGTTGCCGCCGCCCTGCCACGGCGGCATGTCGTCGAGGATCGCGCGCTTGCCGTACACGACGCCGATCCCGGTCGGCCCGTAGATCTTGTGTCCGGAGAACACGAAGAAATCCGCATCGAGCGCCTGCACGTCGACGCGCATGTGCGAGATCGACTGCGCACCGTCGACGAGCGCCTTCGCACCCGCGCGATGCGCGAGCTCGACGATCTCCTTCACCGGCACGACCGTGCCGAGCGCATTCGACACCTGCGTGACGGACACGATCTTCGTGCGGTCGTTGAGTAGCTTCCGGTATTCGTCGAGCAGCACCTGCCCCGAATCGTCGACCGGAATCACGCGGAGCTTCGCGCCCTTTTGCGCGGCAAGCTGCTGCCACGGCACGATGTTCGCGTGATGCTCGAGATGCGACACGACGATCTCGTCGCCTTCGCCGACGTTCTGCACGCCCCACGTCTTCGCGATCAGGTTGATCGCCTCGGTCGTGCCGCGCACGAACACGATCCCGTCGGGCGACGACGCGCCGATGAAACGCCGCACGGTGTCCCGCGCATGCTCGTAAGCATCCGTCGCGCGACCGGCCAGCGCATGCGCGGCGCGGTGGATGTTCGAGTTCTCGTGCGCGTAGAAATACGCGAGGCGGTCGATGACGGCCTGCGGCTTGTGCGTCGTCGCCGCGTTGTCGAACCAGATCAACTGCTTGCCGTTCACGCGCTCCTGCAGGATCGGGAAATCGCGGCGGATCGCGTTCACGTCGAACGGCGGGTGCGCGCCGCGATGCAGGTTGCCGTGCGGCTCGACCGTATGCGTATCGTCGATGAAGTAGCGCGGCACGTCCGCGCCCGATGCGCGCGACACCGGCACGTCGCGATGCACGGCGAGCAGGTCGCACAGCGCAGCGTCGCCCGGCAGCCCGAACGCTTCCGGCGACGCGAGGCCGTTCGACGGCACGACGATGTCCTGCGGCGTCGCCTGCCAGCCCTGCAGCGAACCGTCGGTGAAGTAGTACGGCGACGCAGCCGGCGCTGCCTTCACCGCGCCTTCCGACGCCGCCGCATTGCCCTGCGGCACGCCGAGCGCCGCGCCGCCGATGCGCGGCTCGAGCGCGGGCGCGATCGACACGACGGCGTCGGGCAGCCCGTTCTGCGCGGCCGCATGCGGCGCGAGCGCGGGCACGCGATTGCCGAGCGACAATACGTGCGTCGGTGCGGACGGCGCGAGGTTCGTGCCGGGCGCCTTGCCCTGCGGCAACGCGAAACCCGGCACGCCGGTGCCGGTGCCGCCCGGCCCCGCGAGCGGCGAGCCGGCCGGCGCCGGGTTGCTCACCGACGCGAGGATCGGCGCGGCGGCCGGCAATGCCGACGGCACGCCGCCGACCGCACCGCTGCCCGCCGACAGCCCGGGCGCGGTGGCCTGCCCGGGCGGCGTCGAGAAGAACTCGGACGCAAGCCGCGCCAGTGTCGCGGGATCGGGCAAGCCTGCCGGCAGCGGCGCGTGCGGCAGCGCGTGCGCGTCGCCGCCGGCCAGGCCGGGATTAACGGTAGGTGTCGGGATAGTCATGGAACTTGGCGATTTCGACGTCATCGAGGACAGCCAGCGCATCCGGCGAATGGACCGCGAGCGAGCAATACAGCGAGATCAGGTACGACGCGATCGCCTGGTTGTTGATCCCCATGAAGCGCACCGACAGGCCCGGCCCCTGCTCGCCCGCGACGCCCGGCTGATAGAGGCCGACGACGCCCTGCCGCTTGTCGCCGACGCGCAGCAGCAGGATCTTGGTCTTGCCGTCCGCGACCGGCACCTTGTCCGACGGGATCAACGGAATGCCGCGCCACGTGAGGAACTGCGAGCCGAACAGGCTGACCGTCGGCGGCGGCACGCCGCGCCGCGTGCATTCGCGGCCGAACGCGGCGATCGCGAGCGGGTGCGTGAGGAAGAACGCGGGCTCCTTCCACACCTTGGTCAGCAGCTCGTCGAGATCGTCCGGCGTCGGCGCGCCCGTCAGCGGGAAGATTCGCTGTTCGTCGGTCACGTTCGCCAGCAGCCCGTAGTCGGGGTTGTTGATCAGCTGGCTCTCCTGCAGCTCCTTGATCGTCTCGATCGTCAGGCGCAGCTGTTCCTTGATCTGGTCGTGAGGACTGCTGTAAAGATCGGAGATCCGCGTATGCACATCGAGCACCGTGCTCACCGCGTTCAGGAAGTATTCGCGCGGTTGCTCCTCGTAAGGCACGAAGGTCTGCGGCAGCACGCTTTCGTCCTCGAGCTGCGTGCATGCGGCACGCACGGCTTCCGGGTTCTTCACCTGGTTCAAGCGGTAGATGCCGGCCTCGACCGGCACCCACTGCAGCAGATGGGTCAGCCAGCGCGGCGTGATCGTGGAAAGCTGGGGGACGGTCTTGGTAGCGTTCGCTAGTTGGCGGGCGGCGTGATCGCTCAGCGCGGCCGTGCCGCTTGCAACGGTCGACATGTGTGGCTCCGGGTTCTTAAGATGAAAAACGGGATTGCTTATGACGCGAGGGGATTATCGGAAGCACGCCCCTGCCGGCTCAACATGCTATAGCCGTCATGTCGTGCAACCGAAAGGGAAACGAAACGGGGCGGCCTCAGGTGACGTACGCGCCCGGCAGCAGCGTCGAGATCGACACGTCGAACGCGCGCGCGATCTTGTCGGCCGTGACGATCGACGCGATCGCCTCGCCGCGCTCGATCTCGCCGACATACGAGCGGTTCAGCCCCGCGTGCTCGGCAAGCTGCTCCTGCGACCACGTGCGCGCTTCGCGCAGCTTGCGCACGTTGGCGCCGAAGTGATGGATGAGGTCGCTCATCGCGCCTCCCAGGCGACACGCGCCGCCGCGCGCGGCGCGGCGTTCGCTTCGCTGCGCAGCACGGCCTGCGTAACGTTCGCGCCTGCCGGCACGTCCTGCGTGAGCCACACGTTGCCGCCGATCACCGCGCCGCGCCCGATCGTCACGCGGCCGAGGATCGTCGCGCCCGCATAGATCACCACGTCGTCCTCCACGATCGGATGGCGTGCAAGCCCTTTCTCCAGATGGCCGGCCGCATCGCGCGGAAAGCGCTTCGCGCCGAGCGTGACGGCCTGGTACACGCGTACGCGCTCGCCGATGATTGCCGTCTCGCCGATCACGACACCCGTGCCGTGGTCGATGAAGAAACCCGCGCCGATGCGCGCGCCCGGATGAATGTCGATGCCCGTTTCCGCATGCGCCTGCTCGGCGATGATCCGTGCGAGCAGCGGCAGGCCGAGCCCGTATAGCTCGTGCGCGAGCCGGTGGTGAATCATCGCGAGGATGCCCGGGTAGCACAGCAGCACTTCGTCGACGCTGCCGGCCGCCGGATCGCCGTGAAATGCAGCGAGCACGTCGCTGTCGAGCAGCCGGCGAATCTCGGGCAGCCGCGCGGCGAACGCCTGCACGGCCGTCGACGCTACCGCGTCGACGTTGTCGATCGGCCCGTCGGCGTTGCGCTGCCGCGCCGCGTAGCGCAATTCGAGCGTTACCTGCGCGAGCAGCGCGTTCAGCGCCGCGTCGAGCGCATGGGCCACATGGAAGTTCTCGCTCTCCTGGCGCAGGTCGGGCGGCCCGAGCCGCATCGGGAACAGCACGCCCTTCAGCGCGCCGACGATCTGCGCGAGCGCCTCGCGCGCCGGCAGGTCGCGCCCGCCCGGCTCGAGCGAGCGACGCTGCTTCTCGCGCCACGCGCGGCGGACGGTCTGCAGCGATTGAACGATATCGTCGATGTCGAATGCGGCCATGCTGACTTCTCCCCTTGTCGGCCGTGAATCAGTCCTGCGCCCACGGCAGGCCGCGAAAGCGCCAGCCGTTGCTGCCGCCGCGATGCCGCCCTTCGTCGAGGTCGCCTTCGAACCCTTCGAGCACGTTGAATACCTGCGTGAAGCCGCCCTTCGTCGCGGCCTCGGCCGCCTGCGCGGACCGGTTGCCGCTGCGGCACAGGAGCAGCACCACCGCGTCCTTGCCGGTCTTCGCTTCCAGTTCGCGCACGAAGCGCGGGTTGCGCGTCAGGCTCGTGCCGGTCGCCCACGGCACATGCAGCGACTCCGGCACGTGGCCGACGAATTTCCGTTCTTCGGCGGTGCGCACGTCCACCAGCAACGCGTCGCCGGCCGAGAACAGCGCCCACGCGGCCTGCGGCGCGACGCCGCCCGCGTAGGGCGTGCCGGCCGCCGCGGCCGCCGCGCGGGCGTCTTCGAGCGCCTGCTGTGCAGCGGTTCGTTGTTCCAATGCAACCGTCATGACACTTCCTTGTTTTCGCAGATTCGTATGATCAAAAAACACCGGGAATGCGGCCGTTGCAGCTTGCGTGCTGTCTATAGCCGTCAGCGCCACTATGCGAGTGCGTATCTGGAAGCAGAACCAATAAAAATTCATTTCCTAATCAGCGCCGCGCGAAATGCAATAGCAGACGCGCGCTATCGGCTCGGGCTCGCTTGCGGTCGGGAAATGCGGAACGATGACCGTTCGATGTCGTGCATCGAAGGACTTTGAAGGGAATGGCGGGAGACCAGCAACGCGGCGTGCACCGCGTTGTCATGGAATCCGAAATGGAGCGCATGCGTCGTTGCGCATGCCAGGATGATTCGAAGAAAGGCAACCGGCGAGCGACACGCATCGGCGTGATGCCGGACGGCATCGCCGATGCGCTCGCCTGCCCGTCAATCCATCACTGCACCGGATCGACCGGCGCGACCGGCACGCCACGCGCTTCGATGTCGCGCCCCGCGAGCAAACACAGATCCTCGCGATGATGCGCGGCGACCACCTGCACGCCTACCGGCACGCCATTCACGAGCGCCGTCGTCACCGCCAGCCCCGGCAGCCCCATCGCGGGCAGCGCACGCAGCGTGAGCTGCGCCTCCCACACACGCTCGAACCCGTCCGGCCCCTGCCGGTCGAGATCGTCGGGGAACGGCAGTTCCGACGAAACAGGCAGCAGCACGACCGCATACTCGTCGAGAAACAGCCGCCACTGCCGCGTCAGCGTGGTGCGCCGGACGAGCGCGCGGCTGATCACGTCGGCCGGCAGGTCGCGCACCTTGCCGCGCACCGCGGCGATCACCGCGGCCGCGCCCGGATCGCCGTCGTTCGCGGCAGCGCTCGACAATGCATCGAAACCGTCGCCAAGCCAAAGCTGTTCCTGCAACAGCGCGGCCTCGCGCATCGGCGGCGTATCGTCGATTTCCTCGACGGTCCAGCCCGCATCGACGAGCCGGCGCGCGGCGTCGCGCAACGCGGCCTCGACTTCGGGCACGACCTGCAAGCCGCCCGGACGCACGCACAGCGCCGCGCGCTTCGATACTTCGCGCCCGTCGAACGGCACCTGCACGTGCCACGGATCGCGCGGATCCGACGCGGCGAACGCACGCAGCGCGAGCGCGAGATCATCGATCGTGCGTGCGATCGGCCCCGCCGATGACATCAGTTGCGCGCCGATCGAACGTTCGGGCGACGATGCGTTGAACGCCGGCACACGCCCGAGCGATGGCCGGATTCCGTGTACGCCGCACGCATAGGCCGGGTAACGGACCGAACCGCCGATGTCGGTGCCGAGTGCGAGCGGGCCGATCCCGGCGGCAACGGCCGCTGCCGCGCCGCCACTCGACCCGCCCGGCGTCAGCGACGGATTGCGCGGATTGCGCGTATGGCCGTGTACAAGATTCGACGTGAACCAGCGCAACGCGAACGTCGGCGAATTGGTGCGGCCGAGCAGGATCGCGCCGGCTTTTCTGATGTTGCCGACTACCGGGCTGTCGGTGCGCGCGATCAGGTTCTCCTGCAGGCGCGTGCCGTTGGTCGTCGCGAAATCCGCCTGATCGATGTTGATCTTCACGGTCACGGGCACGCCCGCGAGCGGGCCCGGGTCGTCGCCGCGTGCGATCGCTCGGTCGACTTCGTCGGCCTGCCGTCGCACATCGTCGGGCCGGTGTTCGATCACCGCGTCGATCGCCGGATTCACCGCGTCGAGACGATCGAGCACCGCATCCGCCACTTCGCGCGCGGACACTTCGCGCTGCCGCACAAGTTTCGCGAGCTCGGTTGCCGACAGTTGCCAGAGATGCGTCATCACTTCTCCTTGTGGAAGGACATCACAATCGCTCGCGGCGCCACGCTTCAACGATAACGTGGCGCCTCATCCGCTTACTGTGCGTCGTGCTTTGCACGTTCCGCGGCCGCGATGATCGCGTCGGCCACGGCCTTCGGCTGGCTCAGCATCGCGACATGGCTGCCGTTCACGCGCGTGACCGTCGCGCCGATCCGCTTCGCCATTGCTTCCTGCAGCTTCGGATCGATCATCCGGTCCTGCGTCGCGACGACGAACGACGACGGCTTCGCATGCCACGCGGCCTGCGCGACCTTCTCCGAGATGCAACCGCCATACCACGGCCCCTGGGTCGCCGCAACGATGCGTTGCTGCGCGGGCGGCAGGTCCGGCGCGAAATCCTGCGCGATCGCCTTGTCCGACAGCCGCGTGAAGCCGCCCGCGTCCTTGCGCAATTCACCGGCCCATGCCGGTGCAGGCAGCCCCTGCGTGACGTCGGCGATCGACTGGCCGTTGTCGGGCGCGAATGCCGCGACGTAGACGAGCGACTTCACCTTGTCGTCGTTGCCCGCATCGCTGATCACGACGCCGGCCCACGAATGGCCGACCAGCACGACCGGCCCCTTCTGCTCGTCAATCGTGCGCTTCGTCGCGGCCGCATCGTCGGCAAGCGAGCTCAGCGGATTCTGCACCGACACCACGTGCAGCCCGCGCGCCTCGAGCAGCGGAATCACGCGGTTCCAGCTCGACCCGTCGGCGAACGCGCCGTGCACGAGCACGACGTTCGTGCCCTTCAGGTCGTCCTTCGGCGCGGCCTGCGCCGCGACCGCACCGAACAGTCCGCCGATCACCGCGGCGGATACCAGAACCCGTTTCATCGAACCGGCCATCGTCATGCTCCTTTCTCTGTTGTGTTGTTACATGAAGTGAAGTGCTGCGGTAGCGGCCGCGCCTGCATGCGGCAGGCGCGGCAACGGATCACGAATGTGCGTACAGGTCGTCGGCGGCGTTCCGCGCGGAGCGCGCCGGTGCCGCGTCGCGATGGTTGGCGGGCGTCGACGCATCGGCCACGTTGTCGCCCTGCGACTTCGACGGGCCGTTCTGGTCGGAACGCACGACCTGCAGCGCGGCGGCAACATCGTCCGGGTAATGCGGTTCGCTGCGTGCCGGGTTGTAGCCGGCCTGCTCGAGCCGGACGAGTTCGGCGCGCACGTCGGCACGCGACAGGCCATGGCCGGTATCGGCGAACGACAAGGCGGGGACGGCGGCGAGGACAGCAACAGCGAGGATTCGGGCGGCTTTCATGAGTGTTCTCCTTGACGGAAGTTGGGGTGTCGATCACTTGGCATCCGATGCGAACGTCTGGCATCGAACGTTTCCTGCATGTCGACAGTAGAACCCGCCCACGTATCCGGCATGTTTCCGAAACCGGTGCTTTGTGCATGCCATTTTTTCCGGAACGGCCGCAGATACAGTGCGATACAAACCCGCCTGCCGAAGTGGTCCCCGACACACACGCACTACAAAAAAAGGCGTGCCTCGCACGGCACGCCTTTCCGTCAAACCCGTCGCTTCGCGTCACGTCACGGCGCGAGCCGCGTGAACACGTAGTCGTGATTCTTCACAAGCGCCTGGTGACACGCGAAACACGTCTGGTGCTGGCCGATATCGGCCGGCACACCGTTGATGAAGCGCCCGAAACCCCAGCCGCCCGTCGACGCATAACGACGCGAGTCCTTCACCATCACCTGCACGGTCGTCGCCTGGCCCGGCACCGTCGCCGGCGCGAACTCGTCGGACTGCTTGCGCTTGTATGCGAGCTTCACCAGGATCGTGCCGTCCGGAAACGGCAGCGTCGCCTGTTCGAGCGCGCGGATCGCGACGGGGTTGCCGAGCACCACGCGCAGCTCGTCGAGCGGCGCGGCCTCTTCGGCCGGCGCGACCATTTCCCACTTCCGGTAGCCGGGCGGAATCGTCACGCCGTAGATCGGCGACGCGGCAGGTTTCGGCTGTTCCGCGAACGCGGCCGGGCCGCTCGCCGACAGCGAGCCGGCCAGCAACGCGCCCGCGACGAGCGCGCGGCCCATGCCGCGACGCCGGATGCCACTGCGAGCCCGCATCACAGATGCTCCACTTGCAGGATCGCGTCGGCAAACGCCTGCGGCGCTTCCTGCGGCAGGTTGTGGCCGATGCCGCCGTTGATCGTCCGGTGCTGGTACTTGCCCGTGAATTTCTTCGCGTACGCGGCCGGGTCCGGATGCGGCGCGCCGTTCGCGTCGCCTTCCATCGTGATCGTCGGCACGGTAATCGCGGGCCCGGCGGCGAGACGCCGCTCGATGTCGTCGTATTGCGCTTCGCCCTTCGCGAGCCCGAGGCGCCAGCGATAGTTATGGATCACGACGGCCACGTGGTCGGGGTTCTGGAACGATGCGGCCGAGCGCGCATAGGTTTCGTCGGAGAACTGCCACTTCGGCGACGCGAGTTGCCAGATCAGCTTGTTGAACGCGTCGCGGTTCGCCGCGTAGCCGAGCTCGCCGCGCTCGGTCGTGAAATAGAACTGATACCACCACTGGAATTCGGCCTGCGGCGGCAGCGGCTTGCGGTTCGCCTCCTGGCTGCCGATCAGGTAGCCGCTCACCGACACCAGCGCCTTCACGCGCTGCGGCCACAGCGCCGCGATGATGTCGGCCGTGCGCGCGCCCCAGTCGTAGCCGCCGAACACCGCGCGGTCGATCTTCAGCGCATCCATCAGCGCGACGATGTCGACGGCCGTCACCGCCTGCTGGCCGTTGCGCACCGTGTCGGCCGAGCGGAACGTCGTCGACCCGTAGCCGCGCAGGTACGGCACGATCACGCGATAGCCGGCTGCGACCAGCAGCGGCGCGACTTCCGCGTAGCTGTAGATGTCGTACGGCCAGCCGTGCAGCAGGAACACGACCGGGCCCTTCTTCGGCCCAAGGTCCGCATACCCGACGTTGAGCACGCCCGCGTCGATCTGGTGGATCGTGCCGAGCGACGCAACGCCGGCCGCGCGCTTCGCAGTCGATGCGTCGGGCGCCGACTGCGCGCGCGCCAGGTTGCCGAACCCGAGGTCGGCGAGGCTCAGGCTCGCCAGCGTCGTACCCAGGATCAGGCGGCGGCGGGTGTTCACGGTATCAGGCATGATTCGTTCTCCATTGTCGATCGTCAAGGAAGGGGCCCGCGGCACGTGCGGGCATGCGGGTATCACCGTTCGCAGCGGCTGCGCATCGCGCTGCGCCGCCGTGTGAAACGCTTCACCGGTTTTATATCCGAACCATCCGGATGCTTTGTATCCCAACGTATCTGTGTGCGAACACGACACACAGCGATTCAAAAATAGCTCGGGAAACGATGCTTGCGGCCGGCCCCGCGACACACGCGCCCCCCGTGCGCCCGTGCGTCAGAACAGCCTGGCGATCGCGGGCGGGCTGAGCACCGCGACGGGTAGCCCATGAACGCTCAATCCGTCGTGATCGTCAGCCGGACAAGGCTGAAATGCATGTGGGTGCTCGCGGCGCTCGACCGTCTCGGCGCACTGGCCTGTCGTCCGTCCGCGTATTGCCATTCAATGTCGCGTATCCGGCGGACAAACGGTTCGCGCAGCCGCTGAGCGCGGTTGCGTAGAAGCGAACGCGGGCCGCCATCGGCCAGCCCGCGTTCGCCGCTCAAACCACCCTTACCCGCGACGCAACGGCCGGAACCCGGCACGCACTTCGCGAGCAAACAGTTCCGGCTCCTCCCATGCCGCGAAATGCCCACCCTTGTCGACTTCGTTGAAGTAGATCAGGTTGCGATAACTGCGCTCGGCCCAGCTGCGCGGCGCCTGGTAGATCTCGCCCGGAAACACCGTGATCGCCGCCGGCAGCGAGATATCCACCGCGTTGAAGTTGTTCGAGTGATCCTCCCAGTAGATCTGCGCGGCCGACGTCGCGGTGTTCGTCAGCCAGTACAACGAAATGTCGTCGAGAATCTCGTCGCGCGGGATCGAGCGTTCGGGCACGCCGCCGCTGTACGTCCACTGCGAGATCTTGTCGTACATCCACGCGGCCTGACCGGACGGCGAATCGGCGAGCGCATAACCGACCGTCTGCGGACGCGTGACCATCATCGCCGAGTAGCCGCAGTTGTCGCGATAGAACGTCGCGAGCTTCTCGTACGCAGCCTTCTCCTTCGGCGACAGCGAAGCCGGCGCGGGCGAATCGGTCGCGAGCAGCGCGGCGATATCCGGCGGTACGGTCGCCGGCATGTTCACGTGGATCCCGGCCAGACCCTGTACGCGCTGCATCGCCATCCGGTGCGAGATCACCGAGCCGCAGTCGCCGCCCTGCGACACGAAGCGCGTATAGCCGAGCCGCGCCATCAGTTCGCCCCACGCGCGCGCAATGTGGTCGGAACCCCATCCCGTCTGCGTCGGCCGGCCCGAAAAACCGAAGCCCGGCAACGACGGCACGACGACGTGAAACGCGTCGTCCGCGCTCGCGCCGTGCGCGGTCGGGTCGGTCAGCGGGCCGATCGCCTTCAGCAGCTCGAAGATCGAACCGGGCCAGCCGTGCGTCATGATCATCGGCATCGCGTTCGCGTGCCGCGAGCGCACGTGGATGAAATGAATGTCGAGCCCGTCGATTTCCGTGATGAACATCGGGAAACCGTTCAGGCGCGCCTCGCCCTTGCGCCAGTCGTAGTCGGTGCCCCAGTAGCGCAGCAGCGCCTGCATGCGCGCGAGCCGCACGCCCTGCGATTCGTCGGCGACGGTCTCGCGGCCCGGCCAGCGCGTCGCCGCAATGCGGCGGCGCAGGTCGGCCACGGCTTCGTCGGGAATGTGCGCGGTGAACGGGCGTATGCCGCTGCCGCCGGTCGCGGCATGCAGCGCGGTGGGTAGCATCGCCGATACCCCGGCGGCCACGGAAGTGGCCAGCAGGTGGCGACGCATCGGGGAAAACGGTGTGGAAGACATCGTTCGGCATCTCCTTTCGTGAAGTGGAAAGTGAACATGCCGCGCACTCGCTCGCGCCCTGGCTTTCAATCCGGCGCGCCCTGGTCACGCGGCGTCGCCCATTTGAAAGGTCTGATGTATCCGGGAGTTGTCTGATTTGTACGCGTTTGTAGCCGCTGCGCGGCGAGCGAGCGGCCCGCGCGCCGCTCGCCGCTCGCCGCTCGCCGGTACGATGCTCAGAGCGCGTTGACGATCGCGCCGTCGACGCGAATGTTCTGCCCGGTGATGTAGCCCGCGCCGTCCGACAGCAGGAACGCGACCGTCTTCGCGATCTCGCCGGTCTTGCCGAAGCGGCCGGCCGGAATGCGCGCGACGATCTCGGGCGTTTCCGGCCAGCTGTCGATGAAGCCCGGCAGCACCGCGTTCATCCGGATGTTCTCGGCCGCATAGCGTTCCGCGTAAAGACGCGTCCATGCGCTCAGCGCCGCGCGCAGCGCCGACGACACCGGCATCGGCTGCTCGGGCGCGTCCGCCGCGAAGCTCGAGATGTTGACCACCGCGCCGCCGCCCTGTTTCTGGAAGATCGGCGTCACGCGGCGCATCACGCGCACGACGTTCAGCAGGATCAGGTCGAGCCCTGCGTGCCAGTTGTCGTCGGTGATCGCCAGCAGCTCGCCCTTCGGCGGATGCCCGGTGTTGTTCACGACCGCGTCGATCCGGCCGTAGCGCGCGACCGCCTCCTGCACGAGCCGGTCGATATCGGCTTCTTCCGTCACCGAGCCCTGGATGCCGAACCCGCCCAGTTCCTCGCCGAGCGCCACCGCGCTGCCCGACGGCGACATCAGCGCGACGCGGTAGCCCGTGGCTGCCAGTTCGCGCGCGATCGCCGCGCCCATGCCCTTGCCCGCCGCCGTGATCAACGCCACTTTTTCTACAGTCACGATCTGCTCCCTCGCTTGAATCCTGCCGCCGCGCAGCCGCCATTCGGCGCGCCATGGTGGTAATGTAGGCGCATCGCAGACGACTGTCGAACCAGTATTTCTGCCTCCAGACGATAGTTTTTCTACATCCTGACAATGCTGCCCCGCTCTTCCCGCCTGCCGCCGCTGAATGCGCTTCGCGCGTTCGAAGTGTCCGCGCGGCACCTCAATTTCCGCGCCGCGGCCGACGAGATCGGCGTCACGCAAGGCGCCGTCGCGCAACAGGTGCGCCACCTCGAGGACGTGCTCGGCCTGAAGCTGTTCGAGCGCCTGCCGCGCGGCCTCGCGCTGACGCACGACGGCGCCGCATATTTCTCCGACGTGCAGCGCGCGCTGCACGCGATCGCCGATGCAACCGACAAGCTCGTGAAGCGGCGCGCGGCGCTGACGATCAGCACGACGCCGTCGTTCGCATCGAAGTGGCTGATCCCGCGGCTCGCGCAGTTCACCGACGCGCATCCCGACTACGACGTGCGCGTGATCGCCGACCAGCAGCTCGCGACGTTCCGCCACGACGGCGTCGATCTCGCGATCCGCTACGGCAAGCCGCCGTTCGGCAAGCATCTCGCCGCGCATGCGCTGTTCCCGCTCGATGTGTGCGCCGTATGCAGCCCCGCGCTGCTGGCCGCACCCGCGTCGCCGCGCGCACTCGCCGGCCACGTGCTGCTGCACGACGCGCACGACCTGTGGCCGGAGTTCATTGAAGCGATGCCCGAGCCGGTCGATATCGATCCGCACAAGGGGCTGCGCTTCAACCAGACGTCGCTCGCGATCGATGCGGCCGTCGCCGGCCAGGGCATCGCGCTCGCGACCGATCCTTTGGTCGAACGCGATATCGCAGCAGGCCGACTGTGCAAGCCGTTCGATTTCGCGTTTCCGCTGTCGGTGGGGTTCTATCTCGTGTATCCGGCCGAGCGCCGCGACGACGATGCGATCGTGATGATGCGCGACTGGATGATCGGGCAGGCGGTGGCGGACGAGCGGCCTTGAGCGGCCTCGAGCGGCCTTCGTCCGGATCAGGGGGCGATCCAGCGGCCTTCGTAGCCGCTTTCTTGCAGATCGAATACCGCTCGGCGATGGCCCGCGCGCGCGAGTTCGAGCCAATCGATCCGCGTTACCGTCATGTGGATCACGCAAAAGTTTTCGTAGCCGTCGCCGGAAGGCGCGGTGTCTTGCCTCGCCGAGACATGCGCTGCTTCAGGCGACTCGACCGGCGTGCCGGGCGGCAACGGTGCGCGATACAGCAGCAGCGTATGCGGACGGCTCGATTGCCAGATCGCGCGCCGCTGCGCTTCGTCGTCGCAGATCGACGCAACGCCTTCCGCGCGAATCTGCACGAGCGCATCGAGATCGCTCGCGACAATCGCGATACGCGGATCGCGGCGCAGCTCCGCAACCTTCTGCGAACGCGCATCGGTATGAAACGACAGCACGCGATCGGCGCGGCTCACCTGGCGCAGCACGATCGTACGCACCTTCGGCGCGCCATCGAGGCCCAGCGTTGCCGCCTGCAGCATCGTGAACGGCGAGCGCTGCACGCCGACGCCGGATTCGAGGCAGGACCACAGGCGGTCGTACGTTTGCGCGAGCGATTCGGAAGTCGAGTCGGACATGACGGGCGGCGGCGATCGGACGTGTTTCGATCGCGCAAGCTTAACCGTTTGCTCCGGCCACGGCTCGCGTGCGATGCGGCCGCCGCCTTGGTGCCGCTCAGTTGTAGCCGAGCACGACCGGCGCCGCATCGCCGGCATCGGTCGCCGGCTCCGCGCCGAACCGGCCGAGCACGTCGGCCACATACTGCGGCCCCGCGCTGATCTGCGACGAGCGATGCGCAACCGGGCGGTTATCGCCAGCGCGTGGTGCCAAGCCGATCGATGCGGTGTCGTTGACGGTGATAGTCACGTTCATGTCTCCTCACGCGGCCAGCGCCGCACCATACGCGCGCACGAGGCGCGCGACGCCTTCCCGGATCGCGTCGACGTCCGGCGCGGCGAACGACAGGCGCAGCGATGCCGCGTCGACGTTGTCCGCGAAGAACGCGTTGCCGGGTACGAACACGATCCTGTTTGCGATCGCCTGTTGCAGCAGCACGTCCGACGACACCGCGCCGATCCGCGCCCACACGAACATTCCCCCTTCGGGGCGATGGAATTCGATCGCATCGCCGAAACCGTCGCGCAGCGCGTCGCACATCGCGTCGCATTTGCGCTGGTACGCGGCCGTGATGCGCGGCAGATGGCGTTCGAGCGCGCCGTCGGCCAGATATTCGGCGGCGGCCGCCTGCGTCCATGGCGAGCTGCACAGATCGACCGTCTGCTTCGCGATCACGCAGCGCCGCGCGATTTCGGCCGGCGCGATCGTCCAGCCCACGCGCAGCCCCGGTGCGACGATCTTCGACAGGCTCGCGAAATGCACGATCCAGTCGCGTGCGCCGTCCACTTCATCGGCGAGCGCGAGCATCGACGGCACGGCTTCGCCCGCGAAGCGCAGGTCGCCGTACGGATCGTCCTCGACGATCAGGAAACGGTATTGCGCCGCAAGACGCAGCAGCTTCAGCCGGCGTTCGCGCGTGAGCGTCGCGCCCGTCGGGTTCGCGAAGGTCGGGACGGTATAGAGCAGCTTCGGCTGTACGATCGCGCCGGACGCGAGTTGTGCTGCGAGACGATCGACGTCGAGGCCGTCGCCGTCGACCGGAATCGTGACGATGCGCGCCTGCTGCAGACGCAGCGCCTGCAGCGTCGCCGGGTAAGCCGGCTGTTCGGTCAGCACGACGTCGCCGGGCGACACCATCACGCGCAGCAGCAGGTCGAGGCCCTGCTGCGAGCCGGTCGTGACGAGCAGTTCGGCCGGCGTGCACGCGACGCCGCGACGCCCCATCAAGGCGATCAGTTGCTGCTTCAGTTCGGCGAGGCCGTCGGTCGGGCCGTATTGCAGGCAGCGGACGGGCTGCGCGTATGCGCGTTCGGCGGCCGTGTTCAGGCCGTCGACGTCGAACAGGTCGCTGGCCGGATAACCGCCCGCGAACGAAATCATGCCCGGTTCGGACAGGTACTTGAACAACTCGCGGATCGGCGAGCCGGCGGGATTCTGGAATGAGGGCGTGAACGCGTACATGTCGTCGTGAGCAGGATGGCGCGGACGGCCGGGATAGCCGCCAGGCGCCTGCCACCGGGGCGCTTCTGGCGCCACGGCGGCGAATTCGAGCCACGATTGTCGATAGTCATTAAGGCCGCGGCAAACGATATCTATGCACTAGGTCTTGCGGTTTGGTCATCAAATGGGGTTGTCGCGGCGATCCAGTCCGGCCGATTGTTTCGTCACGCGCAGCCCTTGCCTGCCCCTGTTTGCCGGGGTGAAGCAGACTCAGCGCCCCGTCCCGGCGGGCTCGCCCGCGGGCGGCTTGGCCGCCCGGTTGTTGAGTTCGCGCATGAGGTCGTCCGACACATAGTGGGGACCATCGAACAGATAGACCGGATAGCCGCGATAAACCACGAGCTGCTTGCTCAATTCCTCGGCGCTGGCTGAACGGAATCCGCCACGCTCGGCCGGCCGGAAGGCCTCGGCGATGACCCGCACGCGCCGTTTGCCCAGGCGTGAAGCCAGCTCGTCGACGTAGGTGCGCGCGACCTGCGGCTCGCGGGCATAGACGCCGCAGCCGTCCTGGAAGAACACCCCGACGTCCGCGGGCAGCCACGTTGCGAGCCAGTCCGCCAGTGCTTTTCCGCCGATGTTGGTCTGGTCGTAGACGCTCACCCAAAGCGGACGAGGCAGCCGCTGCAGGATCTCGGCAAGCTTGGGCGCCTCCTGCCAGGTCGGATCGATTTCGACCGGGAAGTAGTAGCCGGTGACATGCAGCGGCAGATGCACGCGCGCTACCTCCGCGGACTGGTCCGCGAGCGTCGACAGGTGGGTGCGTGCGCGTTTTTCGTCCTGGTAGCCGGCCAGGCCCAGGATCACGTTTCTGGCCCACGGCGCACGACCGATGCGTTCCCAGTCGGGAAGGCGCGCCGCGGTATGGATGCGGGTATTGGCAACGAACGCGGTATCGTCCACGACGACCCATTGGATCAACAGATCGTGTACGCCGAGCATCTGCCAGTTTCCGACGGGATTCGTCGTCGTGTTGTCCACCTGCCAGACGATTCCGTCGGCGTGAACGTCGTGCGCCGTCCAGCTGCAAGCGGCCACGACGAGCGATGCGCCGATTGCCGCGAGCGTCGCCGCCCGGTGCGAACGCGGCGCGCTGGAGAGCCGACGCGGCCGGCCTGCCGGTCGAAACTGGCCCATACGCTGTTGAATTTTGCGCACGGCCGGGATGGCGGATGTGGTCATCGCTGGCTCCCCTAGCATTGTCGCGCGTCATCGTAGCCGATCAAACGCAAACGTGGGGCCCGCCCTTCCCCTCGCGGGGGCCCGCCGCTTCCACCCCCCAACCCCCACCAGGCCCGCCGGCCCCCTACCCACACTTATCCCCCCCAAGTAAAATACGGGGTTTG